>VGZO01000032.1 GCA_016872555.1 Planctomycetota bacterium | reverse complement strand
CGTGTCGAGCATCCCCACCCTGATGGTCTTCCGGGGAGGCCAGCTCGTGCAGCAGATGATGGGCGTCCAGCAGAAGTCCCGGCTCCAGCAGGTGCTCGACGAGGTCAGCGGTGCCTGATCGGCGCCGGGCCGGCGCCCGACGCCCCGCCGCGCGGCCCGGGGCCGCGGCGGGGGCGTCAGGCTCAGCCCCCGGCGGCGGCGACGAGCGCGCCGTGCTCGGCGGTATCCTCGTCGCCGTCCACGCGGACCTCGACCGTCTCGCATCGGCCGATCGTCGCCGCGACTGCGGGGCGCGGCGGACGGCCAGTGTCGGTGAGTTGATCGGGGAGCCGGGCAAGGCGTTCGAGGGCGGCATCGCTGACGAACCCCGCCAGCGCCCCCTGCATCCCCGGCTGCCGCAGCTTTTCGACCGCCTTCGCCTCGATCTGCCTGACGCGCTCGCGCGTCACGCTGAAGATCGTGCCCACTTCCTCGAGCGTGTATGAATAGCCGTCGGCGAGACCGAAGCGCAGCCGGAGGATCTCGCGCTCGCGGTACGTGAGCCCGGACAGCGCCTCGGCGATCGAGTGCCGCAGCGCCTGGTGGTTGGCGTTGCGGAGCGGGTCCTCCTCGCGCGGGTCCTTGAGGAAGTCGGCGTGGCCGGCTTCGTCGTCGTCCGACAGCGGCTGGTCGAGCGACACCGGCTGCCGCGACATCCGCCAGATGCAGGTCGCCTCCTCGACCGACATCCCACCCGCCTCGGCGAGCTCCGCGACCGTCGCCTCGCGCCCGTGCTGCTGCCGGAAAGACCGGGCCACCGCGCGGAGGCGCGACATCGTGTCGATCATGTGCACCGGCACGCGGATCGTGCGGCTCTGGTCGGCGATCGCCCGGGTGATCGCCTGGCGGATCCACCACGTGGCGTAGGTCGAGAACTTGAATCCGCGTGCGTGCTCGAACTTGTCGACGGCGCGCATCAGCCCCGAATTCCCCTCCTGGATGAGGTCGAGGAACGACAGCCCGCGATTCCGGTAGCGCTTGGCGATCGCGACCACGAGCCGGAGATTGCCGGCGGCGAGATCGCGCTTGGCGGCGTCGTACTCGTGCTGCAGCGTGTCGAGCCGGGCCAGCCGGCGGGCGAGGGTGTGGCGGCTTTCACGGGCGAGGAGCAGCAGCCGGCGGCGCTCGCGGACCGCGGCCGGCGTCGCCTCGAGGCCGGCGATCCGGCTCCCCACCTGCCGCAGCTCGCGGAGCAGCGGGTAGAGCTTCTGGATACGGAGGTGCATCTCCTCGACGAGCCGCACCGCCTTGGCGCGGAGCCGCACCAACCGGCGCCAGGCGGCCTGCCGCGCGGCGGCCGGGGCACGGCGCGAGAACGCGACGCGGAACAGCCGGTCCTTCTCCGCCTCGATCCGGTGGAGCGTGTCGAGGTTGGGGCCGAGGCGGCGGAGGAGGCGGCGCTTCTCGGTGGTGTCGGTGACCGAGACCTCGATCGTCCGGTCGAGCCGCACCGTCCCGGCGTGGACACGCTCGAGGAGGCGAAGGGCTCCGGTGAGCACCATGTCGTTGCCCAAGAGCGTCGCGCGGAACTGCCGCCGCCACGACTCGATCCGCCGGGCGTTGGTCACCTCGGTCTCGCGTGACAACAGCGGGATGCCCCCCATCTGCAGCAAGTAGACCCGGACGGGGTCGTCGATCACCGCTGCCCGCCGGGGGGTTGGCCGCGCGGCGCGGCGGGCGACGACCGGGGCTCGGGCGACGGGGGGGCGACCAGCGTGACTCATGGCAGGCTCCACGGCGAGGACCGGTGGCGACGGAGATGTCGCCCCGGTTCCGGGGGAGCAACCGCGGTGCCAGCCGGCGCGGGCGGTGCGGCAACCGCCGAGAAATGCCCTGATTCACCGGGTGAATCGGGAAAAACCGGCCGCCGTCGGCAGCCCGAAGCCTGTCGCACGCCGACGACGCGTCGCCCGGCGTGTCGCCGCCGGACGACGCGCCGGCGGGGGAAATCGGGCTCGCCGCGCGGGTGGGGGAGGGGGCTATACTCGCGCCGCTTCGGACCGACCGGACCGACGGCGTTTTCGTTCCGATTCCCCGGAGGGTGACGCATGACGCTGATCCTGCTGGCCATCGTCGGCGTGGTCTTCCTCCTCGGCGCCATCGCCCTGGGCATCGGCCACAAGGGCTGGAACTGGGGAACGGTGGCCGCCGGCTGGCTGGTCCTGCTCTCGGCCCTCGGGGCGATCTTCCTCATCGCCATGCTCGCCCAACGCGAGCGCAACTGGCGGAGCATCATCACCGGCTACGAGACGAAGATCGCCCGCGAGCGCGACGCCCTGGTGGCCGGCCCCGGGGGAGTGCTCCGCCCCGACCCGGCGCTGAAGTCGGTCGAGTCGCTCGCGGCGGAGCGGTTGCGTTGGCTGCGTGTCCGTGACCGGATCAACACGTGGCGCGGCCGCCACTGGGACAACGCGGCCTTCACGCCGCCGGCGCAGGGGCGGCCGGCGACGCTGTCGATCGAGGGCCTCGAGAGCACCACGCTCAATCCCGGTGCCGAAATCTACCTCTTCGACCGCCGCCCGGTCGAGGAAGGGGGGCGCTACCTCGGTGCGTTCCGCGTCGACTCGGTCGACCGCAACCAGCTCACGATCTCGCCGCTGGCCGTGCCCGACGCCGCCGACGCCAAGCTGTGGGCCGAGCCGCGCGACGCCGTCGACGTCTTCGAGACCCTTCCGGTCGATCGGGCGCTCGCCTTCACGCGGACGTTGCTTCCCCCCGGTGCCGGCGCCGAGCCCGCCGCGGACGGAGCCGGGGGTGACGCCGGAACCGCGCCGGCAGCCGATCCACTCCCGACCGACCCCGGGACCGGCGTGATGCCGGCGCAGCGCCGCATCGACCCCGAGGCACTGCTCCGGCACCTCGAGGAACGCCTCGAGCAGGTGCGCCTCCACGACAAGCCGCTCGGTGCAGCCGGAGACGAGCCGAGCCCCGCCACCCCGCCGGCCGACGCGCTCGCCACCGACGCCACCGCTCCCGAAGCGGAGGCTGCGACCGCACCGGTCGAGGTTCCGGACCCCGCCACCGCTTCCGATCCGCCGCGTGGCGTGCGCTGGGCGCGGGTGACCTTCAACGCCGACCATCGACACGTCTGGCCCGACGGCTCGGCATCGCAATTCCGGAAGGGGGAGACCGTTTCGGCGTTTCCCATCGACCAGCTCGGCGCCCTGCGCACCGCCGGCGTCGACGTGACGGCGGAATGGATCATCCCACCGGGCCTGTACTGGGCGACGGTCACGTTCACGCAGGAGCACACCTTCCCACGGCCGCAGGGCGCGCCATTCACGTTCCCGGTGGGAGCGACGGCGGAGTTCGACCTGGAAACCGCCCGCACGCTCGCCTCCCAGGGAGTCGCCACGATCGGCACGGTGGTGTACCGGCGGCCGCTCGCCGACGGCTACACGGCGCTGCGTGGCGCCGGCACCTACGATGCCGCCGGAGTCGCGCTGCCCGTGGCCGCCCGTGGCTTGATCGTCACCCGCCAGATCCTCCGCGACGACATCGCGTCGATCCGCTCGATGAGCGAACAGCTCGCCAAGGCGCGGACCAATGCCGAGATGGAGTTGGGCATCCGCCGGCAGGAGTTGGCCGATCTCGAGGCCGACCAGACCGAGTGGCGGGCCGACGTGGAGGCGGCGTCACGGGCCGCGGACTCGTTCGAGGCCCGGACCGAGGCGGCTGGCCGCGAGCTGGCCGACGCGGAGCAGGCCATCGTGGCCCTCGGCCGCGAATTGTCGGCTGCCACCCGGACGCTGACCGCGACGATCGACCAGACCGCGCCCCCGCCGGTGGTGCCGGCACTGCCCAACCGCTGACACCCGGCGACTGCGACGCCACTCCCGCGGCGCCGAACCGGGCGCAGGCCGGTGGATCGGGGGCCGGCCCCGATCGGCGCCGTTGCCGTGGTTTTCCGTCGCGTGCGCCGCCGTCACCCCGACAGCCTGCCTGACCGGCACGGTCACGGCTTGGCAATCCCCACACGGCGGGGAAGAGCCAACGGCTCCAATTCGATCCCCCCGGTACACTGGCCGCGGGACCGAAACCGCCACCCAAAGCGTCACACGTGGCCGCGATCCCCACCCCTTCCGCCGGAATCGCACCCATGGCCTCGACGACGACGCAAGCTCCGCTCCCTTCGACGCTCCCGGGCAACCAGGCCCGGCTCCGCAAGGCCGTACACCATCACCGCCTGGCCAGCAAGCGCGGGATGCTCGAGCGGATGTTCACGCTTTGGTTTCGGGGATTCGTCTACAACCAGATCTGGGAGGATCCGCGGGTCGACGCCGAGGCGCTCGGCCTCGGCCCCCACTCGCGCCTCCTGACGATCTCCAGCGGCGGCTGCAACGTCCTCAACTACCTCGTCCACCGCCCGGCGAAGATCGTCGCCGTCGATCTCAACGCCAATCACATGGCGCTGCTGCGGCTCAAGCTCGCCGCGGTCCGCCACCTCCCCGACCACGAGTCGTTCTACAACTTCTTCGGCCACGGCCGGCACGACGACAACGTCGCCAACTACGAACGCTACCTCCGCCCCCATCTCGATCCGCTGACGCGCTCCTTCTGGGAGACGAGCGACTGGCCGGGGAGGAAGATCGGCCCGAAGCGGATCACCTACTTCCACCGGGGCCTGTACAACCAGGCGAAGCTCGGGCAGTTCTTCCGTGTCGTCCACGGACTGGCGCGGACGATCCGCCGCGATCCGTCGCGGCTGCTCACGGCCCGCACCCAGTCCGACCAGGAGCGGATCTTCGACGAGGTCTTCGATCCGCTGTTCCGCAACAGCATCATCCGCTGGCTCGGTCGCCAGCCGGTCGCGGTCTACAGCCTCGGCATTCCGCCCAGCCAGCACGCGGCGATGCTCGAGGAGAGCGGCAACAACGGCGCCCGGCTGTTCGACACCTACCGCGAGCGCGTCAAGCGCCTCGCCTGCGGCTTTCCCCTCGACGACAACTACTTCGCCTGGCAGGCCTTCGGGCGCCGCTACGACCACGAGAACCGCCGCGCCGTCCCCGACTACCTCAAGGCGGAGAACTTCGAGACGCTCCGCGAGACCGTCGACCGCGTCGAGACCCACGTCGCCTCGCTCACCGACTACCTCGGCACCGCGCCCCCGGGCAGCCTCAACGGGTTCATCCTTCTCGACAGCCAAGACTGGATGCCGCCGCGCGTGATCGACGAGCTGTGGGGGGAAATCGCCCGTGTCGGCAGCGACCAGACACGGGTGATCTTCCGCACCGCGGGGGAGAAGTCCCCGGTCGAGACTGCCCTCGAGCCCGCCACGGCCGCCCACTTCGCCTATCGTCCCGAACGCTCGCGCCGCCTTCACGGGCAGGATCGCTCGGCGATCTACGGGATGTTCCACCTCTACGAGAAGGTGCCCGCACCGACGGGAGTTTCATGAGCGGCGTTGCGATCGGCGGAGGGGATGCCCCGCACCGCGCCGACCAGGCCGCGGCGATGGACCGGATGTACCGCATGACGCGGCACGTCTACGACGCCACGCGGCGCTATTACCTGCTCGGCCGTGACCAATTGCTCGCGCGGGTGCCGACCGGCCCGGACACTGCCACGCTCGAAGTCGGCTGCGGCACCGCCCGCAACCTGATCCGTCTGGCGGGGCGCCGGGAACCGGGGCGGCTGTACGGCCTCGATGCCTCGCAGGAAATGCTCGAGACCGCAGCGGCCAGCATCGCCCGCGCCGGACTCGCACAGGGCCCCGGCCGGGAGATCGTCCTCCGGCAGGGTCTCGCCGAGGAACTCGATCCGGCACGCACCTTCGGGCGTCGCGAGCCGTTCGACACCGTGTTCTTCTCCTACTGCCTGTCGATGGTGCCGACCTGGCCCGGGGCGATCGAGGCCGCGCTCGCCGCGCTCCGTCCAGGCGGGCTGATGCTGATCGTCGACTTCTGGGACCAGAAGGAGTTGCCGCGGCTGTTTGCCGCCGGCCTCAAGCGCTGGCTGGCGCTGTTCCACGTCCATTACCGGCCCGAGGTTCACGAGGCCCTGACGGCCCTCGGGCGCGTCGGCCGGGCCGAGGTGACGTTCGAGTCTGTCGCCCGCCGCTACGCCTACATCGCCACCGTCCGCAAGCCCTCTTGAGACGGCCCCGGGTCCGGTTCCACGCCCGGTCAGGGGAGCAGGAACACCAGCCCCGTGACCGTCGCCGCCTGGACGGCGAATCCGCGCGGGCTGATCGGCGGCGCCGGGCAGGTCCACGGGGCGCAGCTCCCCGGCCGGTAGTAGCCGAGCGGATAGACGCATTCCCACGGCAGTTCGACCCCCGCCTTGTAGGGCAGGACGGGGAGGGTGACGAAGAAGTGGGCGGCTGACACGAACGGATCGGCAAGGCAGCCGTAGCTGTGGCCGTAGCGTTCGAGGTTCCAATCCTCGAAGTACAGCGGCTTGTGGCAGACGCCGGTCGCCTTCCAGGTCATCGTCGTCGAAGCGAAGCGACGCGGCTCGAACGATTGCCCCTCCAGCCGGCACTCGCACGGATAATCGTTGCCCGCCTTCCCGCGCACGCGGATGTCGAGGTCGATCGACGCCAGGTCGTCGTCGTGGGCGAGGGCGAGGGCCTCGGCGCAGGCCTTGTCGGCCTCGGCACAGGGATCCTTCTTGGCGTCGCGCTTGGCCTGCTTGGCGTCGCGATTGGCGTCGCGCGGCTGCTCGGTGGTCCCCGCCCGCGCACCGGTCCGTCGGCCGTCCGTCGCGCCTGCCGCGCTCCCGCGCGGGGTGTCGGTGCCGTCGGCCCGCGGGGCCACCCGGTCGGCCGACGTCCGGGCCGTGGTCGCCGGCTCGGGGGAATCGAACAGTGCCGCGGCGGCCAGGGAGGGCAGGCCCGCTGCCAGGGCCACGACCAGCGCCCTGACGTCAGTCCCCCTGCTTGTGCTCCACCGAGTAATTCGGGGCTTCCTGCGTGATCGCGATGTCATGGGGATGGCTTTCGCGGACGGCGGCCGCCGAGACCTGGATGAAGCGCCCGTCGCGCCGGAGTTCTTCGATGTTCCGCGTGCCGCAATACCCCATGCCGGCTCGCAGCCCGCCCACGAGCTGATAGACGAACGAGCTGAGCGGCCCCTTGAAGGGGACGCGTCCCTCGACGCCCTCCGGCACCAGTTTGTCGCGGCCGCGGCCGGTGGCTCGCTGACGGTAGCGCTCGCTCGATCCCTGGACCATCGCTCCGAGCGACCCCATCCCGCGGTAGGCCTTGAAGGTCCGCCCCTGGAAGAGGACGGTCTGCCCCGGGCTTTCCGCGGTACCGGCCAAGAGCCCGCCGATCATGCAGCAGTGGGCTCCGGCCGCGATCGCCTTGGTGATGTCTCCCGAGTAGCGGATCCCTCCGTCGGCGATCACCGGAACCCCGGCGGCGGCCCCCTCCTGCGCCGCTTCCCAGACCGCCGTGATCTGGGGAACGCCGACGCCGGAGATGATCCGCGTGGTACAGATCGACCCGGGACCGATCCCGACTTTGACCCCATCGGCGCCGGCCTGGATCAGGTCGCGACAGCCTTCCCGGGTTGCCACGTTTCCGGCGACGACCTCGATTGCCCAGCGTCTCTTGATCGCCGCGACGGTCTCGATGACGTTGGTCGAATGGCCATGGGCGCTGTCGACGACGACCATGTCGACCCCCTTGGAAATCAGGCTCTCGACGCGCTCGAAGTCGAACACGCCGACCGCGGCCCCGACCCGCAGCCGGCCCTGCCGGTCCTTGCAGGCGTTGGGGAACCGCTTCATCATGTCGATGTCCTTGATCGTGATCAGCCCGGTGAGCAGCCCTCCGCCGTCGACGAGGAGCAGCTTTTCCACCTTGTTGGCCATCAGGATCTTCTCGGCCTCGTCGAGCGACACCGCCCCGGTCGCGGTCACCAGCCCGGTCCGGGTCATGATGTCGGCGATCGGCGTGTCGCCCCGCTCGAGGAAGCGCAGGTCGCGGCGCGTGATGATCCCGACGAGCTTCCGCCCCGCGACGGTGATCGGCACGCCGGAAATGTTGTGCTGATCCATCACCTCCCGGGCCCGGTCGACGGTCGCCTCGGGGGGGAGGGTGACGGGATCGACGATGATCCCGTTGGCACTGCGCTTGACCTTGTCGACCTCCTCCGCCTGCCGCTCGACGGAGAGGTTCTTGTGGATCACCCCGAGGCCGCCTTCCTGGGCGAGGGCGATCGCCATCTCGCTCTCGGTCACCGTGTCCATCGGCGAGCTCACGATCGGGATCGTGAGGCGGATGCCACGGGTGAGGTGGGTGGAGACGTCCACCTCGGCGGGCACGACCGCCGAATGGCGGGGAACGAGGAGGACGTCGTCGAAGGTGATCCCGGTGGCGACGATTTTGCCTTCCATGACGGCGAACCTCCCGGTGGGAAAACCGCGGATTATGCGGCACGGCCACCGCGCGGGGCAACGAGCGGCGGCGGGGTCGGGTGAATCCGCGGCGCATGGCCGCGGAGCGTGTCCTAGGGTTATGCACGGGCGGTCCTCGACCGCCGCCCGCCCCGCTCGTCCGGAGCCGATCATGCCCCTGCCGTCGCCCCTCCTTCCTGCCGGCCTTGCCCCCGACACCGGGTCGGCGGCGCTCGAGGCGCACCTCGCCCGTCGCCGTTACGGTCGGTTCACCCTCACCGACGCGATCCGGCCCGGCTGGCCGCTGGAGGTCGTGCCGCGCGCCGGCTACCGTCACGACCGCTACGTCGATCCCCGTGGCGGGCAGTTGCAGGCCCTCGTGGCGTCGGTCTCGAGCGAAGCGCTGTTCGACACGTTCCTCGACCTTCTCGAGCCGATCGGTGGCGAGTGCGACGTCATCCTCGAGACGTCGCACGACCGGCCGCGGAGCGGCCACGTCGACCTCGTCCGCCACGGGATCGAGCGGACGGTGCTCGAAAGCGTGCTCTGGGAGTACGACGACGTCCTCCTCGACGACGGGTGCACCGGCATCGCCGTGATGCACCCCGAGCACCCCCTCGAGGTTCAGTTCGACGCCCACAAGCTTCTCGTCGTCTACGCCCCGGACACGACGGCGTTCGAGCAGGTGCTCCGCGACCGTCGGGTGCCCGCCGACGAGACGCTGCGGTTCGTGTTCCAAGCGGAGCACGTCCACGCCTCCCACGGCCGCTTCGCCCGCCGTTTCGAGGAGCTCGCGGCCCGACTGGCCGCGGAGTGAGGGGGCTCCGGGCCAACTGGCCTTGAGCCACCGACCCCTTTCCGCGACCCTTCCGCCCCCCGGACCCGATCCGGTCGCGAACGGAGGGGTGGATGCCACGGACGGCGACGATCGCGGTGCTTCTCGCCCTCTCGGTGGCCCTGCCGCGCGGCCTCGACGGCGAGCCGCTTCCTCCGCCGGGGGTGCCGTTCGACCCGCGCGCCCCGCTTCCCCCGGGTACCGTGATCGCCCCCACGGGCCCCGTCGCCTCCGGCCCGCTACCGCCGATCGGTCTCCCGGCCCAGCCCGGCAACTCCGTGGTCATCCCCCCGCTCGACGCCGAGCTGGTGTGGGGAAACCTCGTCGACATCGTCGACGACTATTTCAAGGTCCAGGCCGAGCAGCGCGCGGTGTTCACCGACGGGATCCCGACCGAGGGACGGATCGACACCTACCCCCAGACCGGTGCCACGCTTCTCGAGCCATGGCGGGGTGACTCGATCGGGTTTCGCGAGCGCCTCGAGAGCACGCTGCAGTCGATCCGCCGCGCGGCCACGGTGCGGATGATCCCCGATCCGGCAGGCTGGCGGCTCGAGGTGGTCGTCCTCAAGGAGCTCGAGAACCTGCCGCGGCCGATGCGCGCGACGGCCGGTGGTGCCAGCTTCCGCAACGATTCGTCGCTGTACCGCTACGGGACGCCGCTTCCGACCCTCGGCCAGCAGGTCGGCGACCAGCCGCGCCCCGTCGCCAATCCGACCGCCGCGATCGGCTGGATCCCGATCGGCCGTGATCCGCTCCTCGAGCAGCGCTTGCTCGCGCGCGTCGTCGGCCGGCTCGGCGTGCCGGTGTCGGCCGGTCCCGCCGTCGTCCCGCCGCCGGGCGTGACGCTCGGGCCGGGGCCGCTGCCGGGCCCGGCACCTGCTACGGCGGCTCCACTGCCGCCGCCCGTGTTCGGCGCGCCGATCGCTCCCGAGCAGCTGCCGCCGGGCGCGACGATCGCCCCCGGACCGCCGGTGCCGATCGAGACGCTGCCGGTGCCGCGCTGAGCGCCTCCGGCTCACCCGACCGCAGGCCTCTCAGCCGGCATCGGTGACGCAGCCCGCCGAGGCCGGAGCGACGCAGCGCACGTACTTTCCGAGGATCCCCGTGGTGGCGGTGGGAGGGGGCACGGTCCACGCGGCGCGGCGGCGGGCGAACTCCGCGGCGTCGACCTCGGCATCGAGGGTCGCCGTCTCGGCATCGATGACGACGACGTCGCCGTCACGGAGCAGCGCGATCGGTCCGCCATCCTGCGCTTCGGGCACGACGTGGCCGACGATGAAGCCGTGGGATCCCCCCGAGAATCGGCCGTCGGTGATCAGCGCCACGTCGGCGCCGAGTCCGGCGCCGACCAGGGCCGACGTCGGCGTCAGCATCTCGGGCATCCCGGGCCCCCCCTTGGGCCCCTCGTAGCGGATCACGACGACGTCTCCCCGCGCGATCGCGCCGCGCTCCAGTGCCGCGAGCATCGACTCCTCGCGGTCGAAGACGCGGGCCGGGCCGCGGAACCGGGCCCCTTCCTTGCCGGTGATCTTCGCCACCGCGCTACCGGGGGCGAGGTTGCCGTGGAGGATCGTGATGTGGCCCGTCGGCTTGATCGGGTCTTCGACCGGCCGGATGATTCGCTGCCCGGCCGCCAGCCCGGCACTGCCGGCGAGGTTCTCGCCGAGGGTCCGCCCGGTGACGGTCAGGCAATCACCGTCGAGGAACCCCTTGTCGAGCAGGTACCGCATGCAGCCGCTGGTCCCGCCGACGGCGTGGAGATCCTCCTGGACGTAGCGCCCGCTCGGCTTGAGGTCGGCGAGATACGGCACGCGTCTGGCAACCGCCTGGAAATCGGCCGGTGTCAGATCGATGCCGACGGTCCGGGCCATGGCGATCAGGTGGAGCACGGCGTTGGTCGACCCCCCCAGCGCCATCGTCATCACGATCGCGTTCTCGAACGCCCGGCGCGTCATGATGTCGCGGGGCTTGATGTCGCGCTCGAGGAGCAGCCTGATCGCGGCCCCGGCCCGCCGGCACTCTTCCTCCTTGGCGGGATCCTCCGCGGGGATCGAGGCGCTGTCGGGGAGCGCCATGCCCAGGGCCTCGATCGCCGTCGCCATCGTGTTGGCGGTGTACATGCCACCGCAGGCCCCGGCACCGGGACAGGCATGGCGGACGATGTCGGACCGTCGGGCGTCGTCGATCCTTCCGGAAACGTACTCGCCGTAGCACTGGAAGGCCGACACGATGTCGAGCGGCGTCCCGTCGGCGAGGTGGCCGGCGCGGATCGTGCCGCCGTAGACCATCAGCGCCGGCCGGTTGAGACGCCCCATCGCGATCAGGCAGCCGGGCATGTTCTTGTCGCAGCCCGGAATCGCCACCAAGCCGTCGTACCACTGGGCATGCATCACCGTCTCGATCGAGTCGGCGATCACGTCGCGCGAGGGAAGGGAATAGCTCATCCCCTCCGTGCCCATCGAGATCCCGTCGCTGACCCCGATCGTGTTGAACCGCATCCCGACCATGCCCGCGGCGACGACACCGTCGCGGACCCGGGCGGCGAGACGGTCGAGGTGCATGTTGCAGGTGTTGCCCTCGTACCACATGCTGACGACTCCGATCTGCGGCTTCGCCAGATCGGCGGGCGTCAGGCCGGTGCCCAAGAGCATCGCCTGCGACGCCCCCTGGGAGCGGGGCTGCGTGATCCGAGAGCTGTAGCGATTGAGGATGCTCATGCCGGGCCCCGGGGAGGGAAGACGCCCGGCCTTTCCAGCCGCGGCGGCAGCAGAATAGTCTCTGGCCCCACCGCCGGAAAGCACCCTCACCCACGCCACTCGCCATGCCCCATCTCCGCCGTCCGCAGTTCGTGTTCCTCGACCTCGGCAACGTGATCGCCCTGTTCGACAGGGATCGCGCCCACCGGCAGATGGCCGCGGTCGCGGGAACGACGGTGGCCACCGTCGAAGAAGCGGTCGCCGACGGCCTCCAGGAGCGGCTGGAGAGCGGCGCGCTCGACTGGCCGGGCTACGTCGCCGAGTTCGCGCGGCGGACGGGCACGGACCCCGACCCCGCGGCGCTGGCCCACGCCGCCAGCGACATGTTCTCGCTCAATGCGGCGATGGTGCCGGTGATCGCCGCCCTCCAGCGCGCCCAGTGCCCGATCGGCATCCTCTCCAACACCTGCGCGCCCCACTGGCACCACCTGCTCGGCTGCCGCTGGGCCGTGTTGCCAGGACCGTTCGCCTGTCTCGTCCTCAGCCACGAGGTGGGGGGCATGAAGCCGCGGCCGGGGATTTACGCGACCGCCGCCATCCAGGCCGGCGTCGAGCCGGAGGGGATCTTCTTCACCGACGACATGCCGGCCAACGTCGCCGCCGCGAGGGCGGCCGGCTGGGACGCCGAACCGTTCGAGTCGGCACACCGGCTCGCCGACGACCTGATGCGCCGCGGCGTCGCCCTGTCGCTCTGAAGTATCGTGGGCGGGGCCCACCGGCAGTATCGTGGGCCCGGCCCACCGGCAGCAGGGGGCCGAGCCGGTCACCGCGACGACGGTGCCAACGACCGTGCCACCAGGCCGGGATCGATCCGGCCTTCGGCGACGATCCGGCCGTCGACCTCGATCACCGGCACCCGCGTGCAGAAGGCGGCCACCAAGTCGCCGTGGCCGTCGATGTCGACGGTCGTGAAGGGGACGGCGAGCGCGTCCAGCAGGTCGGCCGCCTCCCGGCACAAGTGGCAGCCACGTCGTGAATACAGCACAATGCTCATCGCAGTCCCTCTCCACCGTACCACGGAAGCGCCGGGGCGGTGTGCCGCCCGCGGTGGGGAGCAGAGCGCCGGATCCGCCGCATGCCCGAGCCGCCGCAGACGATCGACCACCTCCTCCGCCTCGTGCGGGCCAGCGGTCTGGTGGAGGAGCAGCGGCTCCAGCGGTTTCTCGAGCCGTGGCGCGGCTCGTCGGGGCCGATCCCCGACGCCCTCGTGACGGCGCTTGTCGAGGGGGGGCTGCTCACATCCTGGCAGCTGGAGCAACTCCGCCGCGGCAAGCACAAGGGGTTCATCCTCGGCAAGTACCGGCTGCTCCGCCACCTCGGCGCCGGCGGGATGAGCAATGTCTACCTCGCCGAGCACTCGACGCTCCACCACAAGGTGGCGATCAAGGTGCTGCCCAGCGACCGCGTCGACCAGAGCTCGTACCTGGCCCGGTTCGAGCGTGAGGCGCAGGCCTCGGCGCGGCTCAACCATCCCAACATCTGCCGGGCCTTCGATCTCGACAGCTACGGTTCGACCCATTTCATCGTCATGGAGTACATCGAAGGGGTCGATCTCTACGCCAAGGTCAAGCGCGAGGGACCGCTCGAGGTCCGCGAGGCGGTCGATCTCGTCCGCCAGGCCGCCCTCGGGCTGCAATACGCCCACGAGGAAGGGCTGATCCATCGCGACGTCAAACCTGCCAACCTGATGCTCGACAAACGGGGCACGCTCAAGATCCTCGACCTCGGACTGGCGTTGGCCCGCGACGAAGATCGCTCGTCGTTGACGAGGGAACACGACGAGAAGGTCCTCGGCACGGCCGACTACCTCGCACCCGAACAGGCGCGCGACAGTCATCTCGCCGATCGGCGCAGCGACATCTACGCCCTGGGGTGCACGCTCTACTACCTGCTCGTCGGCAAGGCGCCGTTCGCGGCCGGGTCGCTCGCGGAACGGATCCGGGCCCACATGAACCAGCCCGCACCCAATCTCCTCGACCAACGGCCCGACGTCCCGACCGCGATCGTCGAGCTGTACTTCCGGATGATGGAGAAACATCCCGAGGCCCGGCAGCAGACGGCACAGGAAGTGGCCGACGCCCTGGGAAACTGGCTGTCGGGGGGCAGCGTGCCCCGGGCACGGTCCGAACCGCCCCGGCGCGCGGCGCCGCGGCGCGGCGGTGATCCGGTCCGCTCGGTCGAGAGCCCCGCCGCCCCCCGGCGGCCGGCCGCCGCGGCCACCGTCCGCACCCCTTCCGAAAGCGGTCCCCGCGAAGACCGGGACGTCGACCAGGGGAGCGCCGTCCGCCCCGGCGGTCGTGACACGGTACCGGCGTCGGCGACGGCGCACGGGCCCGACCGCGGTGCCGCGACGCAGGCCGGCGACGAATCGCAGATCCTCCTCTCGGGGCTGTCTTTGTCGTCCGCCGGTCATGGAGGCGTCGACTCGAGCGGCCTGCCGCAGATCGACGTCACGACGCCACGCAAGTCGGGCGGGCCGTCGGGATCGGCTGCGTCGTCGCGAGCCGCCGGCGGCAAGGGGTCGGGAGCCCGCGAGAGCGCGGGTCCGGCGGCGGGCAGTGGCTCGTCGAGCCCGGGGAGGGACTCGGCGGCGCGTGCCGAGCCGGTCGTCCCGTTGGCGGAGAGGACGGTCGCCGGTCTCCCGTTGCTCTTCTGGCTGCTGGTCGGAGTCGGGCTCGCGATCGCCGGGGTGTTGCTGGCGAAGAATCTCTCCGCCCAACGCGCCAAGCCGAAGGCTGCCGGCGGCGCATCCGGCGACCGCGAGGCGAAGGGAGCGATCGATCGGGTGTTGGAGGAGAGCCGCGAGAAACCCAAGCCGGTCCAGCCTCCGAAGGGAAGCGCTCCGGCAGCTCCCTCCGGTCCCCCGGGTGGCAAGCCGGACGCGAAGCGCGATCTGAAACAGGAGGGGCGACCGGAGCCCAAACCGGCCTCCCCGGCAGGGGCCAAGCCCGGAGGAAAGCCGGAGTCCAAGACCGACACCAACCCGCCCGAGTCCAAGCCGAAAGCTCCGCCGGACGCGGCGGGACTGAAGGCCACATCACGCCCCGGGGCGTGACGCCGTCGGCGGGTCGATCGGCCACGCGCCGGAGGCCAAAGGGCCGATCGAAGCGCGGTGGGTGAGGTCGTAGTCGAGGGGTGTGAGCGTCACCATGCCGGCTGCCAGCGCGGTGACGTCCGACTCCCCCGGCGACGGCGGGGGGGGCGGGTCGTTGGTCGCCCAGTAGTAGGGGCGCCCACGGGGATCGAGACGGCGCTCGAAGGCTTCGCCGTAGCGCGACGTCCCCATCGGCACCACCCGCAGCGCCGGCGTGCCGGTCAGTGCCCGCGTCGGGATGTTGAGGTTGAACAGGCTCCCCGCCGCCGGCTTCCGGGCGAGCAGTGCGCGGATCACGTCGATCGCAATCTCGGCGGCCCGGTCGAAATCGGCTTGCTCGTCATATTCCAGCGACACGGCGATGCTGGTGACGCCGAAAAACGCCCCTTCGATGGCGGCCGCCACGGTCCCCGAATAGAGGACGTTGATGCCGGCGTTGAGCCCGCCGTTGATGCCGCTGACGACGAGATCGGGCCGCCGGGGGAGGAACTGTCCGATCGCGAGTTTCACGGCGTCCGCCGGACTTCCGTCCACCGCCCAGCCCCGGCTGCGGCTCCCGTCGAACACCTCCTTGGCCGTCAGCGGCGTGAGGAAGGTGATCGCGTGCCCGACGCCACTCTGCTCGGTCGATGGCGCCGCGACGCGGACATCCCCGAGGCGGGGCAGCGCCCGTTCGAGCGCCGCCAACCCGGGGGCGAAGATCCCGTCGTCGTTGGTGAGAAGGATGAGCATCGTCGCGCGCGGTCGGCGACCGCGGATCAGCGGGGGTGGGGCGCGAGCGATCACTATAGCCGCCCCCGGCTCCGCTCGGGGAGCGGGGCGATGGCGCCGCGGCGTTCGGATCGGCTACACTCCGAGGTTTTCCCTCTCGGTCCCGGGCCGCTCCACCCATGCCCCGCCCCGCTCCCCCGCCGGCGTCCGCCGCTCCCCACGCGGCCCGCGCCGAACGGGTGCTGGTCCTCGATTTCGGTTCCCAGTACGCCCAGCTGATCGCCCGTCGGATCCGCGAACAGGAGGTGTACTGCGAGATCGTCCGCCACGACATCACCGCCGCGCGGCTCCGAGAATTGGCGCCGCGCGGGATCGTCCTCTCGGGTGGCCCGGCGAGCGTCTACGAAGCGGGAGCACCGCGCTGCGACCCGGCCGTGTTCGCGCTCGGAATCCCGGTCCTGGGAATCTGCTACGGGATGCAGTTGGCCTGTGACGTCCTCGGCGGCAGGGTGAGCCGCGCCGCGGCACGGGAGTACGGGCGCACCGAGTGCACGCTCGTCGCCGACGATCCGTTGTTCGCGGGGTTTCCGCCGCACGCCGAAGTCTGGATGAGCCACGGCGACCAGGTGGAGCAGATCGCGGCCGACTTCGTGCCCCTCGCGCGGACCCCGACCTGTGGCTTGGCCGCCGTGCGGCACGCGCGGCTGCCGGTCTACGGCCTCCAGTTCCATCCCGAGGTCACCCACACCCCGGCCGGCGCCACGGTCCTGCGAAACTTCGTCCGCACGATCTGTGGCTGTGGTGGGCACTGGCGGATCGGCGATTTCGCCACGGCGACGATCGCGCGGCTTCGCGAGCAGATCGGGGACGAGCGGGTGATCTGCGGTCTCTCGGGGGGGGTCGATTCGGCAGTCGTCGCGGCGCTTCTCTCGCGGGCCATCGGTGACAGGCTGTCATGCATCCTCGTCGACAACGGCCTGCTTCGTGCCAACGAGGCAGCCGCCGTGATCGACGAGTTCACCACCCATTTCCACACCGATCTCCACGTCGTCCACGCCGAAGAGACGTTCCTCACGGCGCTCGCCGGCATCACTGAACCGCAGGAGAAGCGGCGCCGCATCGGTCGGGCGTTCATCGAGTGTTTCAATGCCGAGGCGGCACGGATCGAGGGCGCCCGGTTCCTCGCCCAGGGAACGCTGTACCCCGACGTGATCGAGAGCGGAGCCGTCGCCGACGGACCTGCGGCGACGATCAAGCTCCACCACAACGTCGGAGGGCTGCCCGCCGACCTCAGGTTCGAGCTCGTCGAGCCGCTCCGCGACCTGTTCAAGGACGAGGTCCGGCGCCTGGGGATCGAGCTCGGCCTGCCGGAGCGGCTCGTGTGGCGGCATCCGTTCCCCGGGCCAGGGCTGGCCGTCCGTTGCATCGGCCCCGTCACCACGAGCCGACTGGAGACGCTCCGGGCCGCCGACACGATCGTCCTCGAGGAGCTCGACAGGGCGGGGCTCACCCGCCGGGTGGGGCAGGCATTCGCCGTCCTCCTTCCGGTGCAGAGTGTCGGCGTGATGGGCGACTCACGGACGTACGACGACGTCCTCGCCGTCCGGGCGGTCGACACCGAAGACTTCATGACCGCCGATTGGAGCCATCTCCCCTACGAAGTGCTGGGCCGGATCTCGACACGCGTCATCAACGAGGTGCGCGGCGTCAACCGCGTGGTCTACGACATTTCCAGCAAGCCACCGGCAACGATAGAATGGGAGTGAACGCGACGGACGACCGTCGGCGCCGGCCGATGGTCGCCGCCACGGGTTCACCGGCCGCACGGGCGTGCACCGGGGCGGTTCGACGGGCGCGGGGGAGCGTGGCATGCAGATCGCGATCATCGAAGACGACGCGGTCGTCGCCCGCGCGATCCGCACCGCCGCCGAGGAAGCCGGGCACTCCTGCACCTGTTTCGAGGACGGCGAGCGGGCCACGCAGAGCGCGGCGCTCTTGGGCAGCGACGTCGTCGTGCTCGACATCATGCTCCCCAAACGCCAGGGCCTCGACCTGCTCCGCGAGGCCCGCGCCGGCGGCGTGCGGACGCCGGTGATCGTGCTCACCGCACTGGGAACGGTCCCCGACAAACTCGCGGGATTCGAGGCCGGTGCCGACGACTACCTCGTCAAACCGTTCGCGATGGACGAACTGCTCGCCCGGGTCGAGGCGGTCCACCGCAGGGCGAGCCACCGTCCGGCGATGGAGCTCTGTGTCGGGACTCTCCAGCTCAGCCTCGCCAACAAGCGCGTCGTGATCGACGACCGGACGATCGACCTCACACCGACCGAGTTCAGCATGCTCGAACTGCTGATGCGGTACCACGGTCAGGTCGTGACCCGGAAGATGCTGTGCGAGCACGTCTGGGGATTCGATTGGGACGGCCCGACGAACGTCATCGAGGTCCACATCAACCGCCTCCGCGGGAAGATCGATCGCGGCCGTGGGGAATCGTTCGTGCGCACGATCCGGGGGCGCGGCTATGCGCTGGCGGCCGATTGACGGATTCCGCGCTCTGCCGCTGCGGATCCAGCTGACCGTCGTCAACACGGCTGCAGTCCTCGCCGGCCTGTTGCTCGTGCTCGCCGCCGCGCGGAGCGGCGTGCGGGTGGCGCTGTTCAACGAAGCGGGTGACGTTCTCCTCGGTGAGGTTCGGGCGACGGCCCTGGCGCTCAACGAAGCCTACCCCGATACCGCTCAGGTCGTCGCCGAGTTGCGGCGCACGGCCACGGGGCACGTCGACCGCGGGTGGTTCGTCCACCTCGTGCGCGGTGACCGGGACACGGTCTGGAAGAGCCCGACCTGCCCCGACTACATCGTCTCACGCCCCGTCGACGAGAGCCGCGCCGAGGCGGTGGTGTCGGGCGGAGGGTACGTCTGGGCGCGCCGCCGCATCACGGACCCCGCGGCGACGCCGTTCTACGTGCGGATCGGGATGCCCCGGTCCAAGATCGACGAGCGGGTGTCGGCGGTGACCTCACTGCTGGTCCCGATCGGCCTTGTGGTCGCGTTGTGCACACCGCTGGCCGGCTACTGGCTCGCGCTGCGCGCCACGCGTCCGCTCGCCCACATCCTCGAGGTGGCCGACTCGCTCTCGCCGACGACGCTCGGCGATCGGCTTCACTTGCAGGGCTCGGGAGACGAGCTCGACAGACTGGCGGCGAAGATCAATCGCCTCCTCGACGACGTCGCCCACCATGTCGACCGCCAGGAGCAATTCGTCGCCGACGCGGCCCACGAGATTCGGGGACCACTGACCGCGATCCAGAGCACGCTCGAGGTCGCCGCCACCAAGGAGCGGACGGAGAACGAGTACCGACGGACGATCGAGGACGTGCTGACGGAGTCACGGCATCTCTCCAAACTCGCCAACAACCTCCTGCTGCTCACCGAGGCGACCTCCGCCTCGCCGACGCCGTCACCAGCCGCGATCGACATCGTACCGGTCGTGCAGGCGACCGTCGGGATGTTCGCCGTCGTCGCCGAGGACCGGAGCATCGAACTGGTCGCCGATGTCGCCGGCCCGTGCGCCGTCCGCGTCGAACCCGGTGACATCCGCCAGGTGGTCGCCAACCTCGTCGACAACGCGATTCGCTTCACCGCACCGGGCGGGGCGGTCCGCGTGGTGTTGCGTGTCGGATCGAGTGGTCTGACCTGCGGGCTCGCGATCACCGACAACGGGATCGGCGTCGACGCCCGGCATCTGCCGTTCATTTTCGATCGCTTCTACCAGGTCGACCCGGCACGCGACCGGAGCGACGTCCGACGCGGCGGGGGCCTCGGTCTGGCGATCTGCCGCTCGATCGTGAATCGGTACGGCGGCTCGATCACGATGTCGAGCCGACCGGGTATCGGCACCTCGGTGGTGGTGTCACTGCCGATCGTGAAGGCGGCACGGCAGTCCGGGCACCATGATCTGACCGACCGGATGGAGGTCGCCGCGGCCGGCACGCCGTGATTCCATCCGTCAGGCGACCGGGGCAGGGAGAGACACCGCGGCCGGCGGTCGCGATGGGGATCGTGTTCGCGCTCGACATCGAGGCGGACGGCTTGACGCCCCACGCCCACGATCACGAGGCGCTGCGTACGGCGTCTGGCATCGCCATCCACACCGGCACGATCGGCGGGTGCCGCGTGGCCTGGACCGTGGCCGGGGTCGGCGTCGCGGCGGCAGCCGCCGGCACGGCGCTTCTCGTCGCCGGGCATCGGCCGCGTCTGTTGGTCACTGCCGGCTTCGCCGGCGCGCTTGACCCGGCATTCGAACGCGGCGTGCTGGTCGTGATCGACCGCGTTCTTCGCGCCGGCGAGCCGCCCCGGGAGTTGGCGTCGCTGCCGTTCCTGGCGGAGGCCCGTGGGACGATCCTGACGGTCGACCGGCCGGTCGCCGACCCTGCCGCCAAGCGTACTCTCCGGGAGTCAACCGGAGCGGCCCTGGTCGACATGGAAAGCCACGCGGTCGCCAGCGCTGGTGCCACCCACGGCATCCCCTGCGCCGGGATCCGGGTCGTCTCGGACGGCGCCGACGAGCATCTCCCCCCCGAGGTCGTGGCACTGGTGCGGCCGCAGTCGCCGTGGCGTCGCCTCGGCGCCGCCGTCGGTGGAATCGGCCGCCGACCCGGAGCGGTGGTCGATCTCTGGCGGCTGTGGGAGCACGCGGTGGTCGATTCGCGCCGTCTCGGCTCGGCGCTCGTGGCACTGTGTGGCTTGGTGTCCGACCCCTGACCGTGGCGTGGGGCCCGCTCAGCCGCGGCCGGCGATCATCCGGGTCAACCAGGCGCGCGGCAGCTCGGGCACGGGGGGAGGCAGGGGGGCACCCAGATGGCGGGCCACGGCGACCGCGGCCGTCCGTCCGCTGCGGATCGCCCCCTCCATCGTCGACGGCCACCCGGTAGCGGTCCAATCGCCGGCGAGGAACAGCCCCGGGATCCCCGTCGCGGCCCGCGGCCGGACGGCGTCGACACCGGGTCGGACCGAGAGTACCGCCGTCGGGTCGGTGACCACCCGCGCGTGACGGACCGTGGCGCCGGCGACGTCTGGAAAGACCGCGGCGAGCTCGTCGACGACGGTGTCGACGAGCAGCTGCCGATCACCACCGAGCAGCCCTCGGGACGCGCTGATCACCACCTGGCAATACCCCGGTGCTTCCGCCTCGGCACCCGTGTCAGGGCGGAACACCCACTGGCTCGTCCGCCCGACGAGCACCGCATGGGGGAGGTCGATCACCTCGCGGTCGAACCACAGGTGCACCGCCGTGATCGGCGACCCGGCGAAGTGCTCGGCGACCGCGGGCACGGCATCGGGCACGAGCCGCGCCGCGGCGCGCCACGGGACCGCCGCGACGACCGCCGTGGCGGGATGATCACCGGCCGGGGTCGCCACGGCGCAGGCCGCCCCGGCCCCGTCGCGGTGAACGGCCGTCGCCGGCGCCCCGGTGCGGAGCACCACGCCGCGCGTCACCAGCCAGTCCGCCAACCGCGCGCCGAACAACTCGCCGAGAGGCCGCCGGGGCACGAGCAGCTCGACCGCCTCGCGATGGGCGAGGAAGCCATCGACGATCACCTTGCGCGCCGGCCCGAGCCCGACGAGGTCGAGCGATTCCCCCAGAGCGCTTTCGATGACCGGCTGCCAGAACAGCCGGACCACCCGTTCCCGCTGGCCGATCGCGGCCAACCAGCGGGCGGCGGTGATTCCCTCGGGGTTCGCCAGCGGCCGCGCCAACCGGAGCATCCCCACTGCCAAGCTCGCGCGCTCGGCGAGGCTGAAGTGCTGCATCCCGGCCAGCAGCGGCGCGAGGTGGAGCGGCGCCGGCAGCCAGCGCGCCGGCGTGCACGCCGATCTTCGGCCGTCGGGGCCGATGAACCACAGCGTCCGGTCGGTGCGCACCGCGTCGAGGATCCCGGCCCGCCGGCAAAGATCGCGGAAGTGCGTGCAGCAGCCCATGGCGACGTGCTGACAGGCGTCCACGACGCCGCCCCCGGCCGGATCTTCGAACGAGGCGGCACGGCCGCCGACACCGCGGCGGGCCTCGACGAGCGTCACCGGCACGCCGACGCCGGCCAGGGCGTCGGCCGCCGCCAGTCCGGCGAGGCCGCCGCCGACGACGACGACGCGCCGCTCACCCATGACGGTGTCGCTCCTGCAGTGGCATTGAACGGGCCAGAATCGCCCGGGGACCGATCCCCACGGTGAGCAGCGCCGCCGCCATCACCCGTGCTTTGCCGGTCCGGACACGCTGGCGGAAGATCGCCGCGCCGGCGCGTTCGACCGCGCGGAACAGGCAGCCGTAGACCCCGAACATCGCCCTGAACACCCGGCGCCCGTCGGCCGACAGCAGGCCGTCGAGCTCGGCAGCGCGGAGGAACAAGTCGCGGGCGCGGCGGCACTCGAGCTCCGCCAGCCGCACCAGCCCCGACGAGGGAGCAGCGGCGGTCAACTCCTCCACCGCGCACCCGGCTGCGGCCAGGTCGCTCGCCGGAAGGTAGAGGCGGCCACGGGCCCGGTCCTCGGGGATGTCGCGGAGGATGTTGGTGAGCTGGAAGGCGAGGCCGCAATCGTGGGCCACCTCGAGGGCACGGGGCGAGTGGAAGCCCCAGACGTGGATCGCCGCCAGCCCGACGGCCCCCGCCACCCGGGCGCAGTAGGTGCGCAACTCGTCGAAGGTCTCGTAGCCGGCGTGATCGAGGTCCATGCGGACGCCGGCGAGGATCTCCGCGAGGTGACGGCGGGGGATCGAGAAGCGGCGCACCGTGTCGGCCAGGGCGCGGAGCATCGGATCGGACGACACCCGGCCGGCCAGCGCCTCGTCGACGTCGGCGCCGAAGGCGTCGAGCGCCACCCCGGCGGCGTGCCGGTCGGCGGCGTCGTCGACGATGTCATCGGCCCGTCGGCAGAAGGCGTACAGCGCCGTCGTGCCGCGCCGCTTGGCGGCCGGCAGGAGCCGGATCGGCAGCGTGAAGCTCGAACCGGAACGCGACAACACCTCGGCGCAGTGGCGATGGTCGGCGGCGAGGGTGTCCACGGTCACGCTCCCCGCTCCGTGACGACCGGGCGGCCCCGCCACCACGCCGCCGTAAGCAGTGCCCGCGCCAGGAGCCAGGCTTTGGTCGGCGACGACACCGTCGGCCGCGCCGCAAGCGTGTCGTGCCCGGCACGTTCGATCGCGGTCACCAGCGCCTTCCCGCCGGCACGGAACAAGCCGATCGCCGGGCGCAGGGCGGGCGGCGCGGTGGCTTCGAGCGCCGCGCCGGCGGCGAAGCACTCGTGCACCCAGGCGACGAGCGACGCGACCAGCGCGCGGACCTCCCGCGAGGCCCGCGGTGCGGCGAGGTCGTCGGCCGTGACACCATGGTCGCGGAGGTCCTCCTCGGGCACGTAGACCCTGCCGGCGAGGCGGTCGCGGCGCAGGTCCTGCCAGAAGTTGACCAGCTGCAATCCGGTGCAGATCGCATCGGAGTGGCGTGCTTCCGCCTCGCCGTGGCAGCCGTCGAGACCGAGGACGATCCGCCCCACCGGATCGGCCGACCGGCGGCAGTAGCCCACCAACGCGCGACGGTCGGGATAGCGGACGACGACGCCGTCGCGGTCGAACGCGAGGTCCTCGGCGAAGGCGTCGAGGAGATCGTGAAACGGTCGGGCGTCGAGGCCTCCGCGTCGCGCGGTCGCCGCCAGCGCCACGAATACCGGATGCCCGGGGCGACCGGCGAAGCAGTCGTCGAGCCCTTCGCGCCACCGCGCGAGGGCCTCGAGGCCGGCGGATGGGTCGGGGGCCTCGTCGGCGAGATCGTCGCTCCAGCGGCAGAACGTGTAGACGGTGGCGAAGTCCTGCCGCAGGCGGCGCGGGACCAGCGCCGTGACGACGCTGAAGTTCTCGTAGTGGCGGCCGGCGACCTGCCGGCAGTACGCCTCGGCCGCAGCTCGATCGAGGCTCCTCGGCAGCGGCGCGAGATCCCAGGCGGCCGAGTCGCGGCCGGGCCGGGGGGTGAACTCGGGATGGAAACGCTCGGGGTTCACGGGCGTCGGTCGGCGGGTCGGGGGGAGCGGGCGGATCGGCCGACCTCGTAACTGGCACGGATGGTGACCGCCGGCGAGTCGCCGGGAAACCTTTCGGCCGGCCCCGGGCGTCGTGCGGCACGACCGTGGCATGGCGATCAGCGGCAGCCTGCTAGGATACGCCGGACCGTTTTTCGATGCGATCCGAACGGGACAACGCCGCATGCTCACGATCCTTCTCGCCGGCCCCCGCGGCTTTTGCGCCGGGGTCAACATGGCGATCGAAACCCTGGAAACCGCACTCCGCTGCTACGGCAAGCCGGTCTACGTGTTTCACGAGATCGTCCACAACAAGCACGTCGTGGAACGGTTCACCCGCGAGGGCGTCGTGTTCGTCGACGCGGTCGAGGAGGTTCCGGAGGGGGCGGTGTTGCTGTTCTCGGCGCATGGCGTGGCGCCCGCGGTGAGGCGCTTGGCGGAGGCGCGGCGGCTGACCGCGATCGACGCCACCTGCCCGCTGGTGACGAAGGTCCACCTCGAGGCGGTCCGTTATGCGTCGGCCGGGTACCACATCGTGCTCATCGGCCACGAGGGGCACGACGAGGTGATCGGCACGATGGGTCACGCTCTGGCATCGATCACCTTGGTCGAGACCGAGGCCGACGTCGACCGTTTGCCGTTCACCGCTGCCGACCGGCTCGCCTACCTGACGCAGACGACGCTCTCCGTGGACGACGCTTCCCGGATCATCGGCCGCCTCAAGCAGCGCTTTCCGGCGATCGCCGGTCCGCCGAAGGACGACATCTGCTACGCCACGCAAAACCGCCAGGAGGCGGTCAGGATCCTCGCCGAGGGTGCCGACATCGTCCTCGTCGTCGGCAGCCACAACAGCTCCAACAGCCAGCGGTTGGCCGAACTGGCCCTCGATGTCGGGCGCCGCGCCCATCTCATCGACGGGCCCCACGAGATCGACCCGGCGTGGTTCTCCGGCAACGAGACCGTCGTCGTCACCGCCGGCGCCAGCGCCCCGGAGAACGTCGTGCAGGAATGCGTCGCCTGGCTCCGCGACCGCTTCGGCGCCACCGTCGAAGAGCGCACGATCCGCGAGGAACAGGTCTATTTCCCACTCCCGCGTGAATTGCGTTCGGCCGCCGCGGCCAGGCTGCCGATGGCCTGACCCCGGCCGGACGTGCGGATCAGTGCTGCAGCTTCTTGTAGCGGAAGCGGTGGGGTTCGTCGGCGGCGATGCCGAGCCGCTCGCGCCGACTCCGCTCGTAGACCTCGAAATTGCCCTCGCAGACATGGACGTAACCGTCCCCCTCGAAGGCGATGATGTGGGTCGCGAGGCGGTCGAGGAACCAGCGGTCGTGGGTGATGACGACGACGCTGCCGGCGAACGACGTGATCCCCTCCTCGAGCGACCGGAGCGTGTCGACGTCGAGATCGTTGGTCGGCTCGTCGAGGAGCAGGAGGTTGGCTCCGCCACGCAGCAGTTTGGCGAGATGGACGCGGTTGCGTTCTCCCCCCGACAGCGTCCCGACCTTCTTCTGCTGGTCGGGGCCCATGAAGTTGAACTTCGCCACGTAGCTGCGGGCGTTGACGGTCCGCTTGCCCAGATCGAGCGTGTCGTGGCCCTCGGAAATCTCCTCGAAGACCGTCTTGCCGGGATCGAGGGCGTCGCGGTTCTGGTCGACGTAGCCGATGTCGACGGTCGAACCGATCGTGACCGTCCCTGAATCGGGCTGTTCGGCGCCGACGAGGATCCGGAACAGGGTCGTCTTGCCGGCGCCGTTGGGCCCGATGATGCCGACGATGCCACCGGGCGGGAGCCGGAAGGAGAGGTTCTCGAACAGCACCTTGTCGCCGTAGCCCTTTGAGATCTTCTCGACGTCGATCACCTGGTCGCCGAGCGGGCGGCTGGCGGGGATGAAGATCTCGATGTCCTGGTCGCGGACGGCGGCCTGCTCGGCGGCCAGTTTCTCATAGGCTGCGAGACGCGCCTTGCTCTTCGCCTGCCGCGCCTTCGGCGACATCCGCACCCATTCCAGCTCACGGTCGAGGGTCTTCTGCCGGGCGCTGGCCTGCTTCTCCTCCAACACCAGCCGCGCCTTCTTCTGCTCGAGCCAGGCCGAGTAGTTCCCCTCGAAGGGAATCCCCCGGCCGTGGTCGACTTCGAGGATCCACTTGGCGACGTTGTCGAGGAAGTAGCGGTCGTGGGTCACCGCCACGACGGTCCCCGGATACTCTCCGAGGTGCCGTTCGAGCCAATCGACGCTCTCGGCGTCGAGGTGATTGGTGGGCTCGTCGAGGAGCAGCAGGTCGGGCTTCTCGAGGAGGAGCCGGCACAGTGCCACCCGCCTCCGCTCGCCGCCGGACAGGGTCGCCACACCCCAGTCACCGGGGGGAAGATTCATCGCGTCCATCGCGATCTCCACCTGGCGGTCGAGGTCCCACAGGTTCTTGGCGTCGATCTCGTCCTGGACGGTCGCCTGCTCGGCGAGCAGTTTCTCCATCTCGGCGTCGGCGATCGGCTCGCCGAGACGGGCATTGATCTCCTCGAAGCGGCGGAGCACGGAGCGGGAATGCTCGACGGCCGCCATCACGTTTTCGAACACGGTCTTGGCGGGGTCGAGATTCGGTTCCTGTTCGAGATACCCGACGGTGTAGCCATCGGCGAGCCGGGCCTCGCCGTCGTAGTCGCGGTCGATCCCCGCCATGATCTTCATCAGTGTGCTCTTGCCCGCGCCATTGCGTCCGAGCAACCCGATCTTGGCGCCCGGGTAGAAGGCGAGGTTGATGTTCTTGAGAAGCTCGCGCTGCCCGAACTTCTTGGTGAGATCGGTGATCTGGAAGATGAACGCAGGACCCATCGCATGCACCCGGAGCAGGGCGGAAGAAGCACCGTCGAAGACGACGCTCCGCCGCAGGAATCGGAACCGACTCGCACCGCCACGCGGGCCACGTGCCCGCCGCCACCAAGAGTCCGATCACGGACGGCGTGGTTCCTGTGTTGTAGCCGAACCATGGCGGTCCAACGAGGGACTGCCTCGTTGCAGCCCCCCGGCGATTGGACTACGATTCCCGCGTCGATCGTCCCCGTCGCGCGAGGAGCCTGGATCATGCCCGGTTACGCCCATCCCGAAGTGCTCGTGTCCACCGCGTGGGTGGCCGAACACCTCGACGATCCGCGCGTGCGGATCGTGGAATCGGACGAGGATCGCGGGCTGTACACGATGGGACACGTCCCCGGGGCGGTCGAGATCGACTGGCAGGTCGATCTCCAGGATCCCCTCCAGCGCGACTACATCGACCGCGCCGCGTTCGAGCGCCTCTGCGCCGCCCGCGGGATCGCCAACGACACGACCGTCGTGCTCTACGGCGACAAGAACAACTGGTGGGCGTGTTACACGTTCTGGGTGTTCAAGCTCTACGGGCATGCCGATTGCCGGATCATGGACGGTGGCCGGAAGCGCTGGGAGCTCGATGGCCGCCCCTGGTCGACCGACCGGGTGTCGCCCCCCGCCGCCCGCTACACGGCGAGCGAACAGGACAGCTCGATCCGCGCTCTCCGCGACGAGGTCCTCCGCCACGTCAAGGCCGGCCGCCAACTGCTCGACGTCAGGTCGCCCGAGGAGTACCGCGGCGAGCGGATGCACATGCCCGATTACCCCAATGAGGGCGCGATCCGGGGCGGCCACATTCCCGGCGCGGTCAACGTGCCGTGGGCCCGAGCCTGCAACGACGACGGCACGTTCAAGTCGGTGCGTGACCTCGAGAAGCTGTACCTTCGCGAGGTGAAGCTGAAGCGGCGGTCGCCGACGATCGCCTACTGCCGGATCGGCGAACGCTCGAGCCTCACCTGGTTCGTCCTCACGTACCTGCTCGGTTTCGCGAACGTGAAGAACTACGACGGATCCTGGCTCGAATGGGGCAACGCCGTGCGGGTGCCGATCGCCAAGGGGGAACACCCCGGCGGTGTCGGTCGACCGGCTGCCGTCGGCGGCTCCCCCGATGGGCAATCCTGAACCGGGCCCTGCGGCCGGAACCACGATGGCAGACGAAGCCGCGGTGACGGGCGGGACGGCGGGCGACAGCGTGGCCGAGCGTCTGGCGCGGATCGCAGACGAGTTCGCCGATCTCGACTCCCGTGAGAAACTCGAGTTGCTCGTCGAGTATGCGGCGTCGCTGCCGCCGCTCCCCGCGGCCTACGCCGCCCGGCGTGGCGACTCGCGGGTCCACGAGTGCCAGACGCCGGTGTTCCTCTGGCCCGAGGTGATCGACGGCCGGGCGGGGCTCGTCGCCGAGGTGGCCCCGGAAGCGCCGACCGTCAAAGGATTCGTCGCCGTGCTGGCGGAGGCCGTCGCCGGACGGCCTGCCACCGAAGCCGCCGCCCTCGACGATACGTTCATCGACCGGACCGGCCTCACCGAAGTGCTCGGGATTCTCCGCAGCCGGGGACTCCGCGCGATCCTCGCCCGGGTCCGGAAAAGCCTGCTCGCCGCCGGCGCGGGGTGAACGGGCGCTGGCTGCGGGGACGAGGCCGGTGGCCCGAGGCTGCCGACTCAGGCGACCTGCTCGAGGATCGGTAACTGCGGCAGCGACGCACCGGCGGGCCGGGCGGCTGGTTGGGGATCCACCGAGGTCGGCCCCTGATCGCCCGGCGGACCGAAGAGCACAAGCCGCGCCGTCGCCAGCAAGCCGCCGAGCGAACCGAACGTCGCCTCGACGGCGGCCGGTTCGTAGCCGCAGTGGACCATGCAATTGCCGCACTTCGGATTGCCACTGGCCCGGCCGTAGGCGTCCCAGTCGGTCTCTTCCATCAATTGCCGGAACGTGGTCGCGTACCCCTCCTCGAGCAGGTAGCAGGGGCGCTGCCAACCGAACAGGTTGTAGGTCGGCGTCCCCCACGGCCGGCACTCGAGATCCCATGCCCCCTTGAGAAACTCGAGGAACACGGGCGACTGGTTGAACCGCCAGCGACGGGGCGCGGCTTCGAGAATCCGCCGGAACAGCGCTTCACTGCGGCGCCGGGGGAGGAAATGGTCCTGGTCCGGCGCCTTGGCGTAGGGATAGCCCGGCGAGATCATCATCCCCTCGACGCCGAGGGCCATGACCTCGTCGAAAAACCGCCGGTAGCGCACCGGATCGGCGTCGGTGAACAGCGTCGAGTTCGTGGTCACCCGGAAACCGGCCCTCCGCGCCGCCTTGATGGCCGCCACGGCGACGTCGTACACGCCCTCCCGACAGACGGCGTGGTCGTGTTCCTCGCGCGGTCCGTCGAGGTGGACGGAGAAGGCGAGGTAGGGCGAGG
Organism: Planctomycetota bacterium; assembly: GCA_016872555.1. Classification (NCBI taxonomy): domain Bacteria; kingdom Pseudomonadati; phylum Planctomycetota; species Planctomycetota bacterium. The sequence goes on along the minus strand of VGZO01000032.1, from coordinate 21,640 downwards.
GCCGGAAGCGCGGCAGCATCTCCTCGAGCTTCAACGCGTTGGTGCACAGATAGAGGTACTTCCGCCGGGCGACGATGCCCTCGACGATCCGCTCGATGTCGGGGTGGAGCAGTGGCTCGCCCCCCGGGATCGACACGACCGGTGCCCCGCACTCGTCGACTGCCGCGAGGCACTGCTCGACCGACAGGTGGCGGCGGAGCACGGCCGCGGGATGCTGGATCTTGCCGCACCCTCCGCAGGCGAGATTGCAGCGGAACAACGGCTCGAGCATCAGCACGAGCGGATAGCGGGCGTTGCCGCGGAGCCGCTGCCGCAGCACGTGCCCGACGACGGCGACCATCTGTCCGACAGGCACGCTCATGCACGCGACTCCTCGGGCACCGGCACCGGACCACGGGCGGCGGACGCCGCCACACTGCACCGCGCCAGGGCCAGCAGCGGAAAATAGACGGGGTAGTAGTGGTAGCGCAGGTAGAAGACCTTCGGGAAGCCGGTGCCGGTGAACTCGCGCTGCTCCCAGGCACCGTCCGCCCCCTGGCGCTCGAGCAGCCACTGCACCCCGCGGCGGACGGCACGCGACTCGGCCCGTCCGGCCGCGACCAGCCCAGCCACCGCCCAGGCGGTCTGCGACGCCGTCGTCGGACCGATGCCGGCGAGGGACGGATCGGCGTAGCTCTCGGGCGACTCCCCCCAGCCGCCGTCGGCCTGCTGGCAGCCCGCCAGCCAGTCCGCACCGCGGGTGATCAGCGGATCGGTCCCCGCGACGCCGACTGCCCTCAGCCCCTCGAGCGCTTGCCAGGTACCGTAGACGTAGTTCACGCCCCACCGGCCGAACCACGCCCCGGTCGATTCCTGGGTGCGACGGAGGTACGCCACCGCCCGATCGACTGCCGGATGACCGATGCGGAGCCCGGTCTTGCCGAACGCCTCGAGGACCCGGCCGGCGAGATCCGGCGTGCTCGGGTCGATCATCGCGTTGTGATCGGCGAACGGCACCTCGCACAACAGCGCCAGATCGTTGTCGCGGTCGAACGCACCCCAGCCGCCGTCGGAGTTCTGCATCGCTGCCAGCCACCGGCAGGCGCGGCCGAGCGCCGCGGCCACGCGGTCGAGCCGGCACCGGGCGGCGGGATCGCCCGTCGCGCGGCGTTGGGCGGCATCGCGCCACGTGACCAGCGAGATCACGACCATCGCCGTGTCGTCGACGTCGGGATAGAAGCGATTGGCGTACTGGAAACACCAGCCCGAGGCCTCGATCCCCTCGGCGCCGGGTACTGCCCCGACCCAGTCCCCCTTGATGCGGACCTCGGCATCGAGCAACCAGTCGACGCCCCGATCGACATCCGCGCCGTCGGCGCCGCGCGCCGCCTCGACCAGCGCGATGACGGTGATCGCGGTGTCCCAGACCGGCGAGCGGCAGGGCTCGAGCCGCGTCGTCCCGTCGGGCTCGCGCTCGACGAGGCGGGCGAGTTGCCTCCAGCACTCCTCCACTTCCGGCGCGTCCTCGCGGCATCCCATGGCGCGGAGGGCGACGAGGCTCCACACGATCGGCGGAAAGATCGCACCGAGGCCGTCACTGCCGGCGAAACGATCGAGCATCCAGCGCCGGCAGGCCTGCACCGCCCGGGGACGGAGCGGCACGATCCCGAACCGCTCACAGGCCTTGATGACCTGATCGACGCCGCGGAAAAACCGGGCCCACGGTCCCGACTTGACCGCGGCACCACGTTGCCCGGTGCCGGTGAACAGTTCGCCGATCCCACGCTCCGGCGGGACGGCGCGCACCGGCTTGAACGCCCACATCAGCGACAGCGGCACGATCATCGTGCGCGACCACGCCGATACCCGGTGGAGGTTGACCGGAAACCAGTCGGGGAGCAGCACCATCTCGGGGGGCACCGCCGGGCAGGCTGCGTAGGGAATCTGGCCGAGCAGGGCGAGGTAGAAGCGGGTGAAGCTGTTCACCGCCCATGGTCCACCCGCCCGGTCGATCGCCCGACGGGCGCGTCGCAGCGGCTCCGATGCCGGATCGTGTCCGGTGAGCTTGAGGGCGAAATAGGCCTTCACGCTCGCGCTGACGTCGACGGGACCACCGGGATGGATCGACCAGCCGCCCTGCGGGAGCTGCTCGGCGAGGATCCTCCGGGCGGCTCCCGGGACCTCGGCGCCGTCGAGGCGCCCCGCCCACGCGAGGATCAGCAGGTATTCGCTCTCGAGGATCGTGTCCCCTTCCAGCGGTCCGCGCCAGTGACCGTCGGCCGCCTGCCGCTGACGGAGCCAGTCGGCGGTGAGCCGCATCGCCTGGGGGAGGGAGCGACCGGTTTCGCGGGGCACCGTCGCCCGCTCGCGGTCGATGCCGGCGCCGATCGACCGCAAGGCGTCAGCCGGATGCGTGACGACCGCCACCCGGGGAAAGGACCGACCGCCCACTGGTCCATCGATCGCGCGGTCGAGCGTCGTCGATCCGACGAGCGGCTCCACGATCGCATCCACCGCTCCGTCGGCGGGTCCGGCGATCAGTCTGGCGTGCCTCATGAACGCATCCCTGCAGCGAAACGTCCCGGCGCCCCCGGCGATCCATCGCCGAGCGACTTCCAAACCTCCGGCCGGAGAATAGAGAACGACGGGAATGCGGACAAGGTCGGCCGGCACCCGCGGATCGGCAGTCCGGGCGACCCGGGGAGACGAACGCTCACCGCGCTCGTTGCCCGTCAGACCGCGTGGTCTGGGGGGGCTGTACGGCCGGATCCGCGACTTCCGGCACGCCCAGCCGCAGCGTCACACGGGTGCCCCCGCCGGGTGCCGTGCCGAGCGACAGTTCACCGGCGCACGCCGCCACGAAACGACCGGCCTTCGTCAGCCCGAAGCCGATCCCGCGCCCGGCCTCGCGGCCGCTGTAAAACGGATCGAGTGCCGCCCGGCGGGTTTCGGCATCCATCCCCGGCCCCTCGTCGTCGACGATGACCGCCAGCTCCCGGCCGTGACGGGCGGGTTCCCGGTCGATACCGATCACCACGCGACCGCCACCGGGCATGGCGTCGATGGCATTGACCAGCACGGCGCGGAGCGACTCCTCGACGAGCGTCCGGTCGGCCCATGCCACCACACCGGCGGCAGGCGGGGCGACGATCGTCACGCCGCGCTCCGCCCCCCGGGCCGCGACTGCGGCGACCGCCGCAGAGACGATCGTGGCGACGTCGCACTCGGTGAAACGTGGCTGGGGAGGCCGGCCGAAGAGCATCAACGCACCAATCATGTCCCGGGCCCGGAAGGCTTGGTCGACGATCGTCACCAGACGGCGGCGGCGACGCGGATCGGTCTCGTCGACGAGCAACGCTTGGCCACGGGCGGCGATGTTGGCCAACGGGTTGTTGATCTCGTGTCCGGCCCCGTAGGCGAGCGCCCGGAGCCCCTCGAGCCGCGCCGCCTCCACCTCGGCCGCGAGGCCGTCGGCGACGCGGGCATGCCGTCCCGCCAGGTCGAGCGCCCGGCCGAGGACGACCCCTTCGATCGACAGTGCGTCGGTGCGCGGGGCGACGGGCAACGCGGCCAGCCCGCCGGCGGAGATCCGGGTGCGGAGCTGCCGCCCCCAATCGCGGACGTTCTCGGTGCCGCCGCCCCGCGCCCGGAGCGCGGCTGCGAACGTCTCCCAGGCGATTCGTTCGGGCGACCACTCGGTGCCCCGCGGGAGCGTCGCCGCGGGGGCGCCGACGGCGACAAGATCGCGGCCCAAGGCCTGCAACAGCCCGGCCCCACGCTGATCCGTACCGCCGAGCCAGACCGCCAGCGCCGGATCGTCGATCGCCACCGCGCCCTTGGTGGCACCGGCGTCCCCGTCGCTCCCGGCCGCGGCGAGCACGTCTGCGGCGAGCGCCAGGCAGGCTGCCGGCGTGAGGGGCAGTGCGATCGGTTCGGCGGCGACGCCGCGGACGACCACGGCCACGCCGCTGCCGTGCCCCGCACGACCGGTGCCAAGGGAACCACACACGTCAGCCGCGGAGACGGTCACGGACGACGCCCCATCCACCGACCGCGCGCCGGACACGGGGTCCGGCGCGCGGCGCGGCGGCAGTGGCGACCCCGTCGCGCGGCAGGCCGCGTGACGGATCGCGGGATCAGGAACCGGTCGCGACCGACTCGATGTCGAGCAGCCCACAGATCCGGTCGACGAGCACCTCGGCCTCGAACGGCTTCTGGAGGAACTCGTTGGCACCGGCGGCCTTCAACTCCTCGACCTTGTCGGGCTCGCCCATGCCCGAGATGCAGATGATCCGCACCTCGTCCATCGTCGAATCGCTGCGCACCCGCTGGCAGACTTCCTTGCCGTTGATGTCGGGCAGCATGACGTCGAGGACGATCAGGTCGGGCCTGTAATCCTTGACCATCATCCCGGCATCGAAGCCGTTGTTGACGCTCCGCGTCTCGAAGCGGCCGTCGCGCTCGAGGACGTCGGTGATCAGCTCGACGAGATCCTGGTCGTCGTCGACGACGAGGATCTTCCGGCGCCCGCTCTCGAGGGCGTCGGTGGGGATGCCGTTGTCCCGCATGAACAGGAACAACTGGTCACGGGGAATTCTCCGGAACCGGCTCCCGGGGACGCGGAACCCCTTGAGCTGCCCGGAGTCGAAGCAGCGAATGATCGTCTGCTGGCTCACTTTGCAGATCTTGGCCGCCTCACCGGTCGTGTAGACAGTCTTTTGCATGTGCTCAACCACCCTCTCCCTAGCCGTGGTCCAGCTAGTCAAAACGGCGACCGGTTTCCTCCCCATCCGCGGGGCGGCTCCCGACGCCTAGGCCTCCGTGCAGCGATTGCCTCCCTGAACCATCCCTCCTCGCCGATCCATCGTCTTTCCGCCGGTCCCGGACCGCTCCTTGCCGACGCCGGGACGGGCTCCACGGTCATCACACCGCTCGCTGTGCCGAATTCCGCCCACTCCAGCGGACCGACGGGGCGAATCCTTCGCACAGACTCCTCGGGGCGCTCCGGAACCGGCACCCGCGCCTCTGGCCCGGGGCCGTCACACCGGCTTCGGTGAAAGCTCCATCCTTCACGCGGAACCCGGCTTTCCGAAACTACCCTCAGCCCAACTCTACAGAGAGCTTGCGCAGTGAGTCAATATCGCCACAGTCAGCGCAAACGGCTTCCACCAAACACCTTGGGCAATGTGCCCCGTCTTCGCTCGACCGCCAGTCGCTGCCGTCGGCGGACACCACCCGCGGCGCGCCATCGGGCGACGCCACCGGTCAGCCGACCGCAGGCACCACCGTCTCGAGGAGTTGGACGGCGGGGGCGGCGCTCCCCGACAGCGCGATCTCGGCGACCCGGCCGTAGAGGACGGGCGGGGGCGTCTCGGGGAGGCCGACCAGCGCCGCCAACCGCGCACCGGCATGGAGCTGGAGCAGCGCGACGGCGCGCACGTCGCGGAGCAGGCCGGCCTCGATGAGGACACGCCCCAGCGGTTCGGTGGCGGCGCGGATCCGCCGCGCGGTGTCCGGATCGACCTGCGCCAGATCGATGCGGACGATGCCGTGCTGGACGACCCGTCCGCCCCGATCGACGAGGAGGATCTCGCGCGCGTACCAGTCGTCGACACCGGGGCGCTCGGCGATCCGGGCCACGACGCGCAGCTCGAGCGGCCGGCCGTGGAATCGTTCCATCACCACGGTCATGTGGCTGGCGTGGTCGAGCAGCTCGCGCGCCGGCGACGGGACGACGGCCGCGTCCACGGCGGTGAACGTCGCGAACGCTTCCACCGGCCGGCAGACGAGGGCGACGAGCCGTTCGGCACGGGCCACGGCGTCGTGGGCACGAACCACGCCTCGATCGACGGGACCGGCGGTGCGATCTGTAGCGGCTGGCACTTGGCAGACCCCGTGCAGTCGGAGCGACGTGCGTACGCTCCGTGGCGGAGAGTCTACGGTCGCGCCAGCCGGCGGTGAGCCGTGGATGATCGCCGCCGCACCAGGGCCAGACGCCCTTCGGAACCGGCGGGTCGCGCTCAGCCGGGCACCGCGCCGTCGGGTACGGCCAGATCGAGGAGGAACTCGAGCACGTCCCGGAGCCGCGGCAGCGTGCAGGTGGCGGCCGCGGCCAACGCCGCCGAACGCTCGGCGGCGACGATCGCCGCCGCGCTGTCGAAAACCCCCGCCGCGGCGAACCGCTCACGGGCATCGGCGAGGGCGGCCCCACGTTCGTGGGCATCGCCGCCCCGTGCCCGTGCGAACAGCCCGCTGACCGTGTCGCTGCCGAGGCGTTCGATCGCCAGTGCCCAGAGGACGGTCGGCCGGCCGCCGAGGAGGTCGCCGGCAGCGTCGCGGGCGTTGACCGCGTCCCCTTGCCAATCCTTGAGGTCGTTGAGCACCTGAAACCCGGTGCCGACGTGCAGCGAGTAGCCACGGAGGTCGCCCACCGCGGCGGGATCAGGGCCCGCCAAACGCACCCCCATCGCCAGCGCAGCCTCGAACGCCGGCGACGTCTTGAGCCCGTACAGTTCCAGGGCCTCGGTGGGGAGGAGGCCCTTGCCGGGCGTCTCGCGCCACCATAGCTCGCCCCCTTGGCCGCGTGCCAGGCGCACGTGGGCATCGGCCAACAGGCGCACGACGTCGCGGTGGACGTCGGGGGCCAGGCCGGGGAGCGCCGCCACGATCCGGTAGCCGACGCCGAGCAGCCAGTCGCCGGCGTTGACCGCCAGCGGGATGCCGCGCTCGACATGGAGCGTCGGGCGACCGTAACGCATCGCGTCGTCGTCCTCGATGTCGTCGTGGACGAGCGATGCCTTGTGGAAGATCTCGATCGCCACCGCAGCCGCGCGGACCGCCGACCGGTCGAGATCGCCGACCGGTTCCCCACGCTGCCGGCGGTCGCCGTTCACCGCATCGAACGCCGCCAGCGTGATGAATGGCCGGAGGAACTTCCCCCCGCGGGAGAGGAAATCGCTCGCCATTCCCGCGGTGGCATCGACCGCGGCGACGTCGGCCCGCTCACCGCCGGAGGCCGGCGGGACGGCGGTTCCCAGGCCGGTGCCGAGGCCGAGTTGCTCGTCGATCCGTGCCAGCCCCTGCGCGGTGAACAGGCCGGCCGCCTCGCGGAGAACCGGAAGGTAATCCCCCATCGGCGTTACCGCACCACCGCCGACACCGAGAAGCCCGAGGATCCATGCCGGATCGAGCGCCGCTGCGGAGGCGACCTCCGCGCAGCCCAGGCCCCGCGCGGCCGCTGCCGACGCTGCATCGGCGTCGAACGGCACCGCGGCGATCGGCAGGGCGAAGGCGGGCAGCATCGCGAACGCCTTCTCGAGGTGTGACAACTTCGCGACGCCGAGGATCCCGTCGGTCTGACCGGTGAGCAGTGCGCCGATGCCCCCGAGCGCCGCCGACGTAGGCTTGACCGCCCACCCACTCTCCCGGGCAGCCGCGGCCACGGTGCCGAGCGTGCAGTCCGGGCCGCAGACATGCAGGCCTGCGGAAGCACCGGTACCGCGGTGGGTGGCGACCGGGCAGTCGGGGAGGAGGAGAAGGCGACGGCCGGCGGGCAACGAGGCGAGCCGCTGCCGCCAGTACTCCGACACGATCGTGACCATCGTCCAGCCGACCGTTTCCCGGCCGGCACCAGCCCGGTCGACGAGAGCCTCCGCGTGCCGTCGGAGGGACGCCGCCGACTTGCCTCCGGCCGGGATGCCCTGGCTGCGCCACGGTGCGACGAGATCGGCGGCCATCGCGCGGATCCGGTCGCGAAGAGCCGGCCGCGACGGACATGCCAGGGGGGCCGTCGCGGTTCCGGAAGATCCGACCACCCCGTTCGGCGCGGCAGGGGTGCGGCTGGTTGCGCTCGGGGATCGTGGCACTCTTCGCTCCTCATGGTCGCCCGCTGGCACCGCGGCCTGCGGCGGCGCGATCGACCGTTGGTGATGCCACAAGGGCTCACGTACCGAGCCGGCGAAGCGTTTCGCCAGCCCATGTTGAACTCCGCCAACACCAAGTGAAACCGCAGCCCGGACCCGGCCGTAACCCTGCCGGCCCCACCCCTCGGTAAGGGGATCGTCAGGAGGCTGCCGCCAGCGATTCCCCCTCGAAAAAGCGATGGAGCAGGGCATCCACCATGAGCAATCCGCGGCGCGACATGACCGGTCGCGGCCGAAGCTGGTCGAGGTAGCCCTCCGCCTCGAGACCCGCCCAGACCGGCGCCCAGGCGGCGACGGGATCGACGCCGTACTTCCGCCCGAGGCGGTCGACATCGAGGGTACCCCGCTTGAGACCGAGGACGGTCTCGCGGAGGAGGAGCTCGCGGGGCGTCGGCCGTAGCCCGCGGGCGACGGGAAGTCGGCCGCCGTCGATCGCCCCGAGGTAGTCGTCCCAGTGCGGCGCGTTCTGGTAGTGGAGCCCGGACAGGTGACCGAAGCTGGCGACGCCGAGGGCGACCAGATCACTTCCCTCCCAGAGCATGTCGCGGTAGCGGAACTGGACCCGCGCCGGATCACGGACGAGCGTGTAGGCACTGGAGATCGAGTACCCGCTTTCCAGGGCCCGGTCGAACGCCCAGTCGACCCAGGCGCGCTTCGTCGGCCAGTCGGCGACCGGCACCGCGCCGCCGCTGGCCTTCGCGTCGTGGACGAAGACGGTATTGAGCGGCAACTCCAACTGGTAGATCGTGATGCTGTCGGCACCGAGCGCGAGCGTCCGCTCGACCGTCCTCCGCCAGCTGTCGAACGTCTCGCCGAGCATCCCGGCGATCAGGTCGACGTTGGTGGAGGGGAACCCGGCGGTGCGGATCCACTCCCAGGCGCGGAAGATCTCGGCGGACAGGTGGGCCCGCCCGTTGGCCTCGAGGATCGCGTCGTCGAAGTTCTCGACGCCGAGCGAGATCCGCGTCATCCCCAGGTCGCGCAGCGCCCGCACCTTCGGCTCCGAGAGCGTCCCCGGCTCGCACTCGAACGTCACTTCCTCCGCGGCGTCCCACCCGAGGCTGCCACGGAGCCCGGTGACGAGCCGGTCGAGTTGCCGGGCCGACAGGAACGACGGCGTGCCACCGCCGAAGTAGACGTAGCGCACCGTGCGCCCGGCCACGGCGGGCCGGGAGGCGACGAGCGCCGCCTCGGCGGCGAGGGCCTGCGAGTAGCGCTCGACATCGGCGGCCGAGGTGTCGGTGTAGACCCGGAAGTAGCAGAACTTGCAGCGCTTGCGGCAGAAGGGCACGTGGAGGTAGAGCCCCAGTGCCGCGTCGGTGGGGGGCGCCGCGAAGGCCGCCAGCACCTCGGGCACGGCACCGGCATGCCAGCGGGAGAACGGCGGATAGTTGGCGACGAAGTAGCCGCCTGGTTCGGTGGTTTCGGCCATCCGCAAAGCCCACGCTGGTCAGCGTTCCGCCGGCCGCGGACCGGTCATTTCCGTCCGCGCGCCGCCAGCAGGTCGTCGAAGTCCCGGAGATGGTAGTCGATCCCGGCGCCGTCGAGCACGCGGCACAGCCCGCGGAGCGCGATTCCCATCCCGTCGGGTCCGCTGGTGCCGCCGAACTGCCCACCGCCACGGACGTGCGGCTCGAGGTCGAGGAACACCCCCGGGATCCCGCGGTGCTCGAGCCGGCGGGTCAGGGCCGGCAGCATCGACTTCAGGTCGGCAAGGATCCGCTCGTGCCCGCCGGCGCCACGGTCGGCGGGGACGAAGTGCGCCAGCGCACCTTCGTCGACGTGGCCGTCGCGGGACTTGGCGGTCGGTTTCCGGTAGTCCTTGACGTGGACCCAGCCGAGGCCGGGCTTCATCGCCTCCCACTGCCGGTAGACCTCCGCCGCGGTCATCCCCTGGACGACGAGATTCGCGGCGTCGAACACCAACACCAGCGCCGGATGATTCACGCGGCGGTGGATGTCGGCGAGCAGCTGGCCGGTCTGGCCGACGAGATTCGCCTCGACCTCCAAGCCGAACGTCAGGTCGGAGCGGTGGCAGGCCTCGGCGATCTTCCCGATCCGGTCGGCCGCCTCCTCGAGATGGGCCTCGGGACGGTCGCCGCGCGGATGGTAGAAGGAGAAACCGCGGATCAGCTTGGTCTCGAAGGCGTGGGCCAGTTCGCACGCCCGGGCGACGTCCTTGGCGAGGTACTTGGCGAACGGCACGAACCGATTCTTGGTGCCGTCCTCGACGTCGCGGAGCTTGACCTTCCCGATCGGCGAGGCGATCGAGGTCACGTTGAGACCGTACTCGTCCTCGAGGTGACGGATGCGGCGGATCTCCGGCAGCGTCAGCTGCATGACGTTCTTCACCCCCTTGCCGGCGTCGATGAAGCGGAGGGAGTAGTACTCCAGCCCCAGCGCCGCCAGCGCCGAGAACTGCTCGACTGCCGTGAGGTGGAAGGCCGATTCGTCGGCGAGGGCGGAAAGGATCACCCGGGCTGCCTTGGCCATCGTGCGCGTTCCAGGGGCGGGGGGAGGGCCGGCCGGCGGCCGACGGACCGGAGGGGATTGTCACCGCGGGCGCGGTCGAAGGGAAGGGACGGCGCGGCCGCGGTCCGCGGCATCAGCGGAGCGGCGGCGCTCGGGTAGGCTCGGGGGCATGGAAGAGGTCACCGTCCCCCACGGCGCCGCGCGCCGCACCGTCGTGCTCCTCTCGGGCGGACTCGACTCGGCGACCGTGGCGGCATGGGCCGTACGGCGCGGCGACACCGTCACGGCGCTGTCGGTGGACTACGGCCAGCGCCACGCGGTGGAGCTCGAGGCCGCCGCCCGGATCGCCGCGGCGCTCGGGATCACCGACCACGTCGTCCTCGCCGTCGATCTGGCGGCCTGTGGCGGCAGCGCGCTTGTCGACCGGTCGATCGCCGTGCCGAAAGACCGCCCCGCGGCGGCCCTCGCGGCGGAGATTCCCGTGACCTACGTGCCGGCGCGGAACACGGTCTTCCTGGCGCTGGCACTGGCCGTCGCCGAGACACGCGGCGCGACGGCGATCGCGCTGGGAGTCAACGCCGTCGACTACAGCGGCTACCCCGACTGCCGGCCGGAGTTCATCGCCGCCTTCGCCCGGCTGGCCACGCTGGCGACGAAGGCCGGCGTCGAGGGGACGCCGCTCGAGATCGTCACGCCGCTCCTCCACCTCGGCAAGGCGGACATCGTCCGGCTCGGCATCGAGCTCGGCCTCGACCACGGCCTGACCACGAGCTGCTACGACCCCGCCCCCGACGGCCGTCCCTGCGGCCGCTGCGACTCCTGCCAGATCCGTGCCGCCGGCTTCGCCGCGGCCGGCGCGGTCGATCCGCGGGCGCACACCGGCTGAGCGGCTCCGCCGCGGACAGGAGGCACGGTGCGGATCGCCGAGCTGTTCACGTCGCTGCAAGGGGAAGGGTTGCTGGCCGGCACGCCGAGCGTGTTCGTCCGCGCCAGCGGCTGCAATCTCCGCTGCGCCTGGTGCGACACGCCCTACACGAGCTGGCACCCGGAAGGGGAGGAATGGAGTGTCGCCCGGATCGTCGGAGCCGTCATCGCGACCGGTGCCCGGCACGTCGTCCTCACCGGCGGTGAACCGCTCCTGTTCGCCGACGCCCCGGAGATCGTCGCCCGCTGCCGCGGCGCCGGGCTGCACGTCACCGTCGAGACGGCCGGCACGGTGATCCCGCCCGGGCTGCCGCCGGGGGGCTGGGCCGATCTGGTGAGCATCAGCCCGAAGCTCACCTCCTCGGCACCGGCCGCGGCCGACCACCCCGCCTGGCATCGCCGGCACCTGTCGGCGCGGCGCGCCGACGACGTGCTCCTCCGCCTCCTCGCCGGCGGTCCCTGGCAGCTCAAGTTCGTCGTCGGCGCGGAAGCCGACATCGCCGAGGCGCTCGCCTGGCTCGCCGATCTCGAGCGGGCACACGGCGAGCCGCTCGACCGCTCGCGCGTGTTCCTCATGCCCGAGGGGATCGACGTGGTGACGCTCGAGCGGATCGGAGCCTGGCTGCGCCCCGCCGCTGCCGCCGCCGGGCTCGCCTACGGCCCGCGGCACCACGTGGCGTGGTTCGGCCACCGGCGCGGCACGTGAACGGCGGCCGAGCGTCAGTGCGGCGTCGCGGGAGCCGGGGCCGCGTGCGCCGGGGCGTGGGCGCGCGGCCCGAAGGCGAGCACCGTCGCCGCGCCGGCGGCGACGACGAGCAGCCCGGCAATAAACACCGGGCTCACCGCCTCGGGCCTCGTGTCGGCCATCGCCAGGGTGGTGAACGTGTTGATCACCGGCGCGCACCCGAAGACCACCGGCATCACCGTGAACGGCTTCCCCCCGCAGGCGAAAGCGAGGATCGTGCCGAGCGCCCCGAGGGCGCCGAGCGAACCGGCCGCCAGGCTCCAGAGCAGGCCGCCGGCATGCCACGAACCGGTGTCGCCGGTCGGGCCGAGGAGTGCCAACGGGACGAGGACGGCGATGAGGAAATACGACACCCCGATGCAGATCAGCGGGCGCAGCCGGCTCCCCGCCATCGCCACCTGGCCCTTGTGGAGCACCGGTCCGTAGGCGCCCCACGACAGCATCGCCATCGCCGCAGCCAGGAGCACCCCGACGAAGTTCTCCGCTTTCTTGACCGCCGTGACGGTCTGCGGCTGCCCGGCCGTCGCCGCGACCTCGACGGCTTTCGCGGGCGCCGTGTGCGCCGGCGTCTGCGGCTTGAAGACGAGCACCGTCGCGGCGCCGGTGATGACGAGGATCAGCCCGGCCAGGAACGGCGCCTTGAGTTGGTCGAACGCCTTGTTCATCGTCGCGTTGAGGAGCGTGTTGACCACCGGCGCCCCACCGAACACCAGCGGCATCACGTAGATCGCCTGTCCCCCGAAGACACGCAGCGCCAGGATCACACCCAGTGCGCCCAGCGCCCCGGCCACGCCGGCGACCAGACTCCAGAGGATGCCGGTGCGCGTCCACGCACCCTTCTCGCCGGTCCGGGCGAGGATCGCCGAGGGGACGACGATCGCGATCCCGAAGTAGGCCAACCCGACGCACATGAAGGCCCGGAGGGCCGATCCCAGCAGGCCGCTGCCGACATGGAGCACCGGTCCGTAGACGCCCCAGCAGAAGGCCGTCAGGCCGATGGCGGCGAGCATCGCGAGAGACGACATCATCCGGGGAGCCTCCGGGACGGGACGATCAGGCGACACGGTCGGCGGGCCGCCGCGACCGCTCGAGCAGGTCAACCATGATACGCCCCACCTCAGCCGGCGTGACGAGCTTCATGCAATCGTGGTGACCGAGCGGGCACTCGCGTCTTCCGCACGGGGAGCAGGCGAGGTCGAGGCGCACCTCCTCCAGCCAGCGGTGGTCCGACGCGCCGAGCCGTGGATCCATCGGGCCGTGGAGGACGACGGTCGGCGTGCCGAACGCGGCGGCGACGTGCCGCGGGCCGCTGTCGGTGGTCACCACCACCGCGGCGCGGCGCAGCAGCGCCTTGGAAAGACCGAGCGGCAGGTCGTCGATGTCGGCGAGGCTCGTCACCCGGCGGTCGGCCGCCCGGCGGGCGCAGTCGCGCGCGCCGTCGCGGTCGCCGGGACCGCAGTGGACGACGACGCGGGCGGAGGGGACGCGCTCGACGGTGAGCCGGGCCAGCGCCGCGAACCGGTCGGTTCCCCAGCTCTTCGACGGTCCGTAGGCCCCATTGTCGTTGAACACGACCAGCGGGCCGGCCGACTCGGGGAACAGACGGGCCAGGACCGCGTCAGCCAGCGCCTCCTCGGCCGCGGTCGTCGCCAGCTCGAGCCTCAACGGGCCGCGGGGGACGCCGATCCAGGCACCGAGATCCATCGCGTGCGCCGCGGTCGACACCGGCACGATCCGCCCCCGCTGCCGCGGCGGCTCGAGCGGATCGGTGAGCAACCAGCGCCGGCCGTGCCGCGCGAAGCCGACGCGCCGCTTCGCGCCGGCGAGCCAGGCGAGCAGCCCGGTGGACAGCGAGTTGGGGACGATCAGGGCGACGTCGGGGCGCTCGCGCCGCAGCCGCGCTGCCGCGCCCCGCACCCGCACCGCCGGATCGCGGCCGCGTTTGTCGAAGGGGACGAACGCGTCGATCCAATCGGTTCCGGCAAACAGCGGGATGAACGCCGGCTTCACCGCGGCGCTGATCCGCGCGCCGGGGCCGACGTGGGCGCGGAGGGACCGCAGCAGCGGGGTCGACAGAACGACGTCGCCGAGCCACCTCGGCAGGATCACCAGCACGTGCATGCGCGCCTCCGGGCGGCACGGTACCCGGTCGCGGCCCCGCGCGACAAAGCCAATCCCGCGGGCGCTCCTCACCCCTCCGCCAGGGCGGTGCGCGGGGTGACCCCGCCGGCGCGCCGGGCAGCCGCCCAGCCGGCGACGGCAGCGACCAGCAGCGTGGCCAGGGAGGTGAGGAGGATCCAGCCGAGGGGGGTGCGCGAGGCCCCGCCGGCGACTTCGCGGGGCAGGGCGACGACACCCGCCAGCCCGCCGGCAACCAGGCCCAGCCCGACCATGATCATCGTCTCGGTCACGACCAAGGTGCCGATCCGCCCCCGGCCGAACCCGAGCGCGCCGAGCAGACCGAAGGCCGCGGAGCGTTCGATCACTCCCTGCACCTGAACCGCCGCGACCCCGAGCGTGCCGAGGAGCAGGCCGAGAAACCCGAGCGACTGGAAGCCGGCGAGAAACGTGTTCTGCACCGCCTGCAGCCGGCGCAGCCGAGTGGCTGCCGGTTCGATCGTCACAGCGGCGTCGGCCCATGCCGTGGCGAGCGCATCTTCGAAGGCGCGCCCGTCGACCCCCGGGCGCGGCGCGGCCAGCGCCATGGCGTAGCCGCTGGCGCGGGGAAAGAGCGCGGAGAACGTCCGTTCGGAGACGATCACCGCCCCCTGGAGGATGCCGGGGTCGAGGAGGCCGACGATCCGCAGCGTGACGGGATTGCCGGTCGCATCGGGCAGGGAAAACGTCGCCCCGACGCCGCCGAGCTCGAGCGCCCACTGTGCGGTCGCGGCGTCGAGGATCGCGGGCAGCGGCTCCCCGGGCACGCTCCGCTCGAGCAGCGTCCAGGGGTTGGCGACCGGTTCGGCGACGGCGCTGAAGCGGAAGCCGCCGCGGGCGATGAACCCGGGGCCGACGCCGTGGACGACGGGACGGACGCTGGCGTAGAGGTTGGTGCAGCTGGCGTCGTCGCCGGCGCTCGAGCGCAGCAGGGCGACCTCGCAGCCGGCGAGGGCGTCGGCCTCGGCGGCGTCGAGACCGAGCGTGTCGCGGGTCGCCGGAGCGGAGGGATCGACGGCGGTCGGATTGCCGAACGTGGCCAAGGCCGCCCAGCCGCCGGTCGGCCCCGAGCGGTCGGCCACGGCCGGGTCGCCGAGGCGAAACGCCGACACGGCGACGACGAGAAACTCGGCGACGGCGACCATCGCCGCGACGGCGAAGGCCCGCCCCGGGCCGTGCGCCAAGCCGCGGCCGGCCAGCTGGCCCAGCGACGACAGGCCGCGGCCCCGTCCCGCCGCCAGCCTGCCGAGCCACGCGCGCACCAGCGCCAGCATCCCCACGAGGCAGAGAATCCCCGCGGCGAAGAACAGGCCCACGGCGCGCGATGCGTCGGCACTCCGCGCCCACCAGGCCAAGCCGATCCCGGCGCCGATCGCCGCCAGTGCCACCGGCAAAAGCCACGCCGTCGCCCCCCCTGCCGACGGCGGCTGATCGCCGCCGCGCAGCAACCCGAGGGGATCGCGCCGTGCCGCCGCCCGGGCGGCGAGGACCAGCGCCCCGGCCGAGAGGAGGGTGCTCGCGGCCAGCGCGGCCAGGAGCGTGGCCGGCCCGACACCGGCCGCGGCGGCGAACAGCGGCGTCGACCCGACCGCTACGCTCCCTTCCCAGGCCCGTCCGAGCCAGGCCAGCAGGATCCGGGTCCAGACCGGACCGACGAGCGTGCCGACGGCGCTCCCCACCAGCGCGGCGGGCAGGGCGACCAGCGCGACCAGCGCCGTCACGCGCCGCGGGGCCCAGCCGAGCGCCGCCAGGAGGCCGATGTCGCGCCGGTGCGAGGCGACGAGGAGGCTGAACAACAGCCACTCGAGGATCAGCCCGGCGCCGACGACGAACATCGACAGCGCGAGGAACAGCCCACCGAACGGTGTCGATCCGCGCGCCGCGGCGAGGGCGTCGGCGCGGAGCGGCTCGACGCGGAAGCCGAGCGCCGTCGGGTCGATGGCAGCGGCCAGCTCCGCCTCCAGCGCCGGCAGGGCGGCGGCGGCCGTCGCCGGGAGGTGCCAGGCGGTGGTCCGTCCGAACCGGCTCGCGGCGAGCCGCCGGGCGGTGGCCAGCGACACGAACCCCTTCGGCGCGGCGCCGTGGAGCTTCCAGAAGCGGTCGTCGATGTCGTCGGGGGGCGTCGCCCGGATGCGGCTGCGGTCGAAGGGGAAGGGGGGATCCCAGTCGGCGATCGAGGCCTCGTCGGTCACGCCGCGCACCTCCGGGACGAGGTCGCGCGCCACCGCCGGCCCCGCCATCGCGGCGATCCCGGCGAGGCGCAGCGTCACCGTCGTCTCCTCCACCACGCCGTGGAGCGTCTCGGGCAGGAAGCAGCGGAGGAGGATCGGTGCGCCGGCGGCCAGAGGATGCCCCTGGGCGGCGAGGTCGTCGGCGGCCCAACGCGTCAGCACGATGCCGTCGTCGTCGGGAACGGCGATCGGGCTGCCCGACTCGTCGACGAGGCCGCCGACGGGCAGATCGGCGGAGTCGATGCCGAGGACGGTCGAATAGGGGACGCTCGCCGCGGGGCCGGCGGCATCGGCCGGCGCGGTGAGCGACACGGCGAGGAACGCGAGCGACGGCCGCCCCCCGTGCGGCCCGAGCACGCGCTGGGCGGCGCGATCCGCCTCGTCGGGGATCACCAGCCGCCGGCTCGTGAGTCGCGGCACCGCGGCACCGGTGCCGGTGGTCACCTCGAGACCGAGGTCGGCAAGCGCGGGGCGGACCGCGGTGCGGAGCCGGGCGACGAGCGCGCGCTCGCCGTCGGCGTCGCGCGGCGTTGGCGCGAGGAGCAGGTTGGCGCTCCCCGGACGGCCGACGAGATCCTGCGCCGCCCCGAGGCCGACGATCGCCAGCCCGGCGGTGGCCTGCGTCGGGCGGAGGGCGAACTGCCCGAGGCCCTCCTCCGGCAAGATCTCGGCGACCCGCAACCGCCTCCCGGCCGAGGTGGCGTCGCGCCGCCCGAGCGGCAGGTCGGCCGGCACGTCGGCCGGAACGACGGTGCGGAGCACGACGACGCCGCCGGCACCGACGCCGAGCGAGCGCGCGAGGGGCGCGTTGAGGACCACGCTTCCCGGCGGCACCGGCGCCGGAGCCGCCGCGAAGCCGAGCCGGTCGAGGCCGTCGGCCGCCAGCAGCGTGGCGGGGACGGCGCGGCGGTCGTCGCCGGTGGCCTCGACGGTCACCGCCACCACCAACGCCGGCACCGGTGCCGGATCGAAGGCATCGGCCAGGGCAGCAGAAAAAGGTTCGTCGCCGACGACCGCCGCGGCGATTCCCCCGAGGCGCGACAGCGCCAGGCGTTCCAGCCCGCGCGACAGGCTGTCGCCCACGCCGAGCGCTCCGGCGATCGTCGCGGCGACGACCGCGGCAGCCGCTGCCAGGGCGGCCAGCTGCCGTCGCCAGGCCCATCCCAGGCGCCAGGCCACCGCGACGAGACCCGCGGCGGGCTCCGGCTCGGTGCTCCCGGGCCGACGCGTCGGCACCCCCGCCGTGCCGCTCATGGGAGCAGCCGCCCATCGACGAGCCGGCGCACGGTGCCGATCCGCTCGGCGACGGCGTCGGCATGGGTGACGACGACGAGCATTCCCCCCACCTCACCGGCCAGTTCCACAAGTAGATCGGTGACCGTCGCCGCACCGCGCGAATCGAGCTGCCCGGTCGGCTCGTCGGCGAGCACCACCCGGGGCGCCAGGACCAGCGCCCGCGCCACGGCGACGCGCTGGCGCTCGCCGCCCGACAGCTGGCCGGGCAGGTGGCCATGGCGCCGGTCGAGCCCGACGCGGTCGAGCAACGCGCGGGCGCGATCGACGATCGCCGCCGTCGGCCTCCCCGTGGCCAGTGCCGGGAGAAGGACGTTGTCGAGCGCCGTGCAACCGGCGAGGAGGTGGTGCTCCTGGAAGACGAATCCGACGGTCCGGTTGCGGAACCGGGCCCGCTCCTCGGGCCCGCCGGCAAAGGGGTCGGCGCCATCGACACGCACGCTGCCGGCGGAGGGTTCCTCGAGTGTGCCGAGGATCGACAGCAGCGTGCTCTTCCCCGAGCCACTCGGCCCCATCACCGCCAAGCGCCCACCGTCGGCGATCGCGAAGGAAACGTCGTCGAGCACCTCCAGCCCCCCGCTGGGCGTGGGGTAGGTCTTCGACAGTCCGGCAACCTCGAGCATGGCCGATTCCCGCCCCTCAGGTCACCGCCGGATGGTGTTGCTCGAGCCGCGCCCGGACGGCCGCAGGCAGCTCCGTCGGCACGGGCCGCCCCGTCCCCTCCATCCGGCAGTGGACCGCGACGATCCGCCCGTCGGCGACGACGCGCTCCCCGTCGAGGAAGCGAAAGGCGTAGGTGACGCTCGACCGCCCGAGCGCCGCGACCCAGACGGCGATCGTCATCTCGTCGCCGAACCGCACCGCCGAACGGTAATCGCACGCCGCGCTGACGCGCGGCCAGCTGAGTGTCTCGCCGGAAGCACCCGTGGCCACGACAGGGATGCCGAGGGCCCGGAGCACCTCATGCTCGGCCGACTCCATCCAGGTGAAGAACGCCGAGAAATGGGCGATCCCGGCGGCGTCGGTGTCACGAAACTCGACGCGACGGCGGACGTGGAATGCCACGGACGGAAGCGATGCGCCAGCGCTTGAGTCCGACGCGGTCACCGATCACCTCATGCAGCCGCGGCACGGGCCAGGGGCTGCCACGGGATACACAGGCTGGACACGGCCGCGGGGCCCGGGGCGGCTATCCCCGGGCCCGCGGCCCCGCTCATTCGCCGACGTAGGGCAACAGCGCCATGAACCGGGCGCGCTTGATGGCGCTGGTGACGGCGTGCTGGCTGGCGGCGGTGCAGCCGCTCTTCCGCCGGCCCAGGATCTTGGCCTGCCGGTTCACCATTTTGCCGATCAGTTCCAGGTCCTTGTAATCGACATACATCGGCCGCGGCCGGGCACCGTCGATGAAGATCGGATCCCGCCGCTTCACCTTCGCGCGGGGCTTGGCTTTCTTCTTTGCGGCCTTGGCTGGCTTGGCACTCGGAGGAGGCATGAAAAAACCCGTCGTGGAGGATTGCTGAGGACTACGAACACAGAGAGGACAATTGAATCGCGCCGTGGCCGTGGCATTGCCTCGGGCAGCCACGAGCCCGTCATCATACGCGACCGGCGCCGATTCGCTGGAGCGAACGCCGGTCAAAAAGTGCCGCAGGGGACGGTCGCGGATGGCGACCGTCCCCCGCGTGACAACCCGATTCGTCGTTTCCCGGCCCCGCAGCCGAAGGCGCTGCGGGAGAGCCACTGGATCGATTTCAGTGAAAACGTTCCTGCGGAAGCGGCTTCGAAGTGCGATACACCTCGAAGCGGATCTTCCTGGATCAGGCGAACAGGCTCGGTTTACCAGTCATCCGCCTCGGCACCCGTCACGCCATGCGTGCCGGCGACGAAGCGAACTCACCGAGGGTTTTCAGTAGCGGTCGCCACCGCGGTAGCCGCCGCCACCGCCACCGCGGTAGCCGCCACCACCGCCGCCACCGTAGCCGCCGCCACCACCGCCGTAGCCACGGCCGCCGCCACCCGGACGACCGCCGCCACCGCCGCCGCCACCCGGACGCGGAGTCCGTTCGCGGGCTTCGTTGACGGTCAGCGGGCGGCCGTTCATCTCATGCCCGTTGAGGGCCGAGATCGCCGCCTGCAAACCCTCGTCGGTCTCCATCTCCACGAACCCGAACCCGCGCGACCGTCCGGTCTCGCGGTCCGAGATCACCTCAGCCGAACGCACCGCACCATGAGGCGAAAAAATTGCCTCGAGTTCGGCCGACGTGGTGGACCAGGGCAGGTTCCCCACGTAAATCTTCCGAGCCATAACTCACAACCTCTTAATCCAGGGGCCTTCGCTTCAGGAAATCATCGACTTGATCGACCCTCTTCTTGCGCCCGTCCCGATGCCCCCACAAAACACACGGGCAGAAGAGAGTCCGTCGAACGCCCTGGTTCTACCATCGGCAGTCAAAAGAGACAACCGGAGTAGGACGGGCAGAATCGGTACGACCCTCCTCGGTTCGGGGGCTGGCCAGCCGTTGGCGGCAGCCGGCTGGCGTTCGCGGCGATCGCCATATCCACGGACATCGGGAGCCCGGCGCGGCCGCTATCAGCCGGGGTGCTGGCGGGAGCCATCCGGACGCCGTAGTCTCCGGTTTCGCTCTGGCCGGAGTGGCGGAATGGCAGACGCGGCGGACTCAAAATCCGTTGCCAGCAATGGCGTGTGGGTTCAAGTCCCACCTCCGGCATACTTGGTTTTTAGCCTCCTCAGCAGAATCTGTGGGTGAACACGGGCTCGGGTAATCGGCCGAGCACGTGAAACAGGGCGATTTCGATGCCCTTCGGCGTCCGGAAGCCGAATGCTTTTCTGGTGGTCAGTTTCGCTTTTCCGTTGAATCCCTCGACGACACCCGACGAGATCGTGCCCCGAGCTCGGAACCAGTTGAGGATCAGATGCCGATGACGCCGCAGGCTCCGGGCGATCTTCTTCATCGGGCCGATCCGGCTGCGCATGGTGCGGGTGCACCAGGCATCGAGGAACTTCATGGCCCAATCGGGGCTCGTGTACTCCCAGAACCCGCTGGAAGTCCTCGCGGAGCAGATGAGCCCGGACGCTCTTGAGGTTGTACTGCAGGATCGCATCGACGCCGATGGCCTCGATGCCCGAGAGATCGCGGTGGGCGAGCCCCCATTCGACCGCGTGTTTTACGGAGCGAAACACGTTGTCCCAGGTCGTGTTGAATGCATCCGCCGTCTCCTTCCACGAGAGCCGCTTGGCCCAGCGGGCCAGGAACCAGCGATAGCTGGTCGTGAGATGTTCCTTGCCGTCGCTCCACGGCACCCGTTCGACGGTCACGCCACATGTCGGGCAGTCCACCCGTCGCATCGCGTAGACGAAGAACACCGCGATGTTCCAGAACGGCACGAACTGGAACCGTCGCGGCGAGCCGGTCATACCCGGGCCGCTTCTCGCCGCATCCGGAGCAGATCGCCCGGCTGTTGGCCCGGGGCTCGACATCCACCTCGAGGAACGGCTGGCCCGCGGCGGATTCCACGAGTCGCTGCTCCTTGTAGACGAAACACTTGTGCCGCTCGACGCGGTTGAGATGCATCCTGCGGTGGCTCCGGCAAAGGGGCTGTCCAAGCAACCGCATCTTTACCGCACGACGCCGCAGGATGCTTCTTTCCCTCCATGGCCCGCCCGGCAGGGCGGTGCTTCCAGGCGGCGGAACGCCGCCGCATGCCGGCTACCGGCGCAAAGCGGTGGGCCGCATCACGCCGCAGAGGCGGCGATGCCCTGCCCGAGATCGCCTACCACTCGACGCACCGAGGGCTTGCCATACTGGGCGATGGCCACGCGACTGCCCGCACCTCTCGGAGATCGTGCCGAGGCGTATTCAGAAACCGTTTTTACCCACAGATTCTGCTGAAGAGCC
>VGZO01000031.1 GCA_016872555.1 Planctomycetota bacterium | reverse complement strand
CGAGACGACGTCAGACACGCCACGCGCAATCCGCCAGGCGCGATGAAGAGGGCGCGTCGCCCCCTCGATCCCGCGCATGCACCACCGGCAGAAGCCGCAGAGCGAACCGCTCCGCGCCATAGGGCCGGTTTGATTGCCGTCGGCGGCCTTGCGGTCGCGACGGGGACGGTGCTTGCAGGAGCGGATCCTGAGGGGCTACGATTGAAGGAGACCGCAGTTTAACCCCTCCCTCCTGGCCTGTCAACAGTCGGTGAAAAAACGGTCCATCCGGGATCTTTGTGGGTGGACGACAGGAGACGACATGCCGGCATTCCCATGACAGGGCCAGCCAAGCCCCCTCCGCCGTCGCCCTCGCATCGGCCCGTCACCCCCTGGCGGCGGGTCGATGCGAGGGCAAAGGCGCGGGGGGCATCCCCCTCTGCAGAGACCGAGCGGAGGCTGCGCCCGCCGCGATGACCCACGGAAATGCCGGATGGACCAAATTTTCCCAGGAAAACTGCGGGTTTTTGGGAATCAAGGGTGGCCCGGCCAGGCAGTCGCCACGTCCATGCCCTCTTCGAGAGGGGGATGGCGCCGTTGGCTCGCGACTCGTCGATCCGAGAAAGAAGGGAGAGGACCGGGCAAGGAGAGGGGACTGGCGCCGTTGTTCGGCGAGGGACAAGGTGCCTGTCCCGTCCTTAGTCCGTCCTTATGTCCCCTTATCCGTCCTTATGTCCCTTGGCGGGGCGAGGTTGGCTGTCCCGTCCTTGTCCGTCTCCTTGTTCCCTGTTCTTCTGTCACTTGGCCGCTGTGTTCGGCGCGGACCCCGCGGCGGGCCTTGGACCCATGAGGGAACGCCTGTACACTCTTTCGGGGCTTCTCCGACGGCGCGACCCATGGCCACGATCTCGTCGATCCGCACCAAACTCCTCGAGCAGTTTCCCGAACCGCAGGCCACGCTCATGGCCACGGTGTTCGTCGAGTCGCACGACGAGCTGATCCACCGCGCCGAATTCAACGAGCTCACCGCCGTCGTCAAGGAGCTTGCCACGGCGCAGCACGAGCTGGCCGAGGCGCAGCAGCGCACAGAAACCCGAGTCGAGGAATTGGCAGAGGCACAGAAGGATCTCGCCGAGGCACAGCAGCGCACCGAAGCCAGGGTCGAGGAATTAGCCGTAGCCCAAAAGTGCACCGAAGCCCGCGTCGAGGAGCTGGCCGAAGCGCAACGAGATCTGGCCGAGGCCCAAAAGCAGACCACCTGGGCCGTCAAGGACCTCGCCAAGCAGGTCGGGGGCCTTGCCGGAGCGTTTGGCGGCAGCCTCGAGGATTTCGCCTGCGAGTTGATTCCCGAGTTGCTCGAACATCACCGCGGCATGGTGATCACCTCGGCGGGACCCGAAGAGATCGTCGTCGCAGGCGAAGCGAAAGAGTTCGACGTCGTGATCCGCGGCACGCTGGCCGGCCGGCCGGTGATCGTGCTGTGCGAAGTCAAGGCAGCCGTGAGCGCCAGCGAAGTGCGCAAGTTTCTCAAGGTCGTCGAGGCGGCGCGCGAGGCGATTCCCGGAGCCGATATCCGCGTTATGTTCTTCGGCTACCGGGCCGACAGCCAGGCGCGCAAGGCGATCACCGCCGCCGGCGCCGCGATGGTCTTTACCCGCGGCGTGATGATCCCCTGACGGCGTCACACCGGGGACATGCTCCGCAGCCCTCTACTCTCGCCATCCCCTTGATTCGGCGCCGCTGGCCTCACGTGCCGCAGAATGTCCGGTAGCAGGCTCCGCCGGCGGGCGGCGGCTGGCGATAGCGGTCGTTCTCCGGCGTCGCCACGAATGGCTGGCGGATAGCTGCCACGAGCCGCTCGAGCGGCGCGAGGTCGCCGGCCACCGCCGCGGCGAGTGCCTCTTCGACGAGGTGATTGCGCGGGATCACCTGCGGATTGCTCCGCCGCAACAGTCCGGCCGCTTCGGCAAGCGACTGCGGTTGCCGGGCGAGCCTGGCGCGCCACGCTTCCTCCCACACATGAAGCGCCTCGGTCGCGGCAGGTGGCGATCCGGCCGCGAGCCGGTCGGCGAGCGCGGCCCATGACTGCGTGTAATCGGCGCGGGCTTCGGCGAGTGCCGCGAGCAATCCGTCGGCAAGCTGCCCATCCCCCTCCTCGGCCGTGAACAGACCGAGCTTAACGCGCATCGCGGCCAGCCAGCGCTGGCGAAACCGATCGGGAAACGTCGCCAGCACGCCGCGGGCCGCGTCGACCGCCCCCGCGCCGCCGTCGCCGATCAACCCGAGGAGGCTCTCGGCGAGCCGGGCGAGGTTCCACTGCGTGATCGCCGGCTGGTTGCCGAACGCGTAGCGGCCGTGGTGGTCGATCGAGCTGAAGACCGTCGCCGGGTCGTAGACGTCGAGGAACGCGCAGGGGCCGTAGTCGATCGTCTCGCCGGAGACGGCGCAGTTGTCGGTGTTCATCACGCCGTGGACGAAGCCGACGGCAAGCCAGCGCGCGACGAGGTCCGCCTGCCGGCCGACGACCGCGTCGAGGAATACAAGCGCCCGCTCGGGGGCGGCGGCGAGCTCGGGGTCGTGGCGCGCGATGCAGTGGTCGAGGAGGGCGCCGACGAGCGCCTCGTCGCCGAGGGCGGCGGCGAATTGGAACGTGCCGACGCGGACGTGGCTGGCGGCGACCCGCGTGAGCACGGCGCCGGGCAGCACTGCCTCGCGGTACACCGGCTCACCGGTGGCCACCACGGCCAGCGCCCGCGTGGTGGGGATCCCCAGCGCGTGCATGGCCTCGCCGATCACGTACTCGCGGAGCATCGGCCCCAGCGCCGCCCGGCCGTCCCCCTGGCGCGAATAGGGGGTCCGGCCCGAGCCCTTGAGCTGGATGTCGTGGCGCCGGCCGTCGGGAGCGATCTGCTCGCCGAGGAGGATCGCCCGGCCGTCGCCGAGGTTGACGAAGTGGCCGTATTGGTGACCGGCGTAGGCCTGGGCGAGCGGCTCGGCCCCCGGCGGCAGGGCATTGCCGGCCAACACCTCGGGCGTCTTCCCGAGCGCCGCCGGATCGAGGCCGAGCGCGGCGGCGAGGTCGTCGTTGAGGACGACGAGGCGCGGCTGGCGCACCGGCGCGGGGGCAAGCCGGGAGAAGAGCGGGGCCGGGAGCCGGGCGTAGGAATTGTCGAACCGCCAGCCGGCACTCGCGCTTGCCACGCCCTCGTCCTCGTCGCCGCGGGGAAGCCGGTGCGGGAGCAGCCGACCTGCGAAGTATAGGACGCCGTGGCCCGAAGGATCGCGGCTCGACCGATCGCCCCCGCGGCACGACAATCGGATCGTCCGCCTGGCCGCGCGCCTGCCGCGGCTCTCTCCCCCGGGAACCGTCGCCATGCGTGGCCTGGTCGTCTGCACGCTGCTCGTCGTCGCGCTCGCGGCAGTCCGCCGCGCGGGGGCCGCCGATGAGCTATCGGTCGAGGAGGTGGCGCGGCGCGTGCGCGGCAGCGTGGTCACGATCCGCCACATCGGTCGTGGTGAGCGCGACCAGGGCCTCGGCACCGGATTCGTCGTCGCCGCCGACGGCCTCGTCGCCACCAATCTCCACGTCATCGGCGAAGCCCGGCCGGTGAGCGTCGAACTGGCCGACGGGTCGCGGCACGATGTGATCGCCGTCCACGCCGTCGACCGGGCGGCCGACCTGGCGATCGTGCGGATCGCCCGGCAGGGGCTCGCGCCGCTGGCGCTCGGCGACCCGAAGTCACTCGCCGACGGGCAGGAGGTGGTCGCCGTCGGCAATCCGCACGGCCTCGAGCGGAGCGTCGTCGCCGGGCGTGTCTCAGGGAAGCGCGAGATCGACGGCCGGAGCATGATCCAACTGGCGATCCCGATCGAGCCGGGGAACAGCGGCGGCCCGCTCCTCGACCGCCAGGGGCGCGTCCATGGCGTGCTGACGATGAAATCGCTGGTCACGCCGTCGCTCGGGTTCGCCGTCGCCGCCGACCGCCTCACTCCCCTCCTGGCCGATCCCAATCCAGTGTCGATGGAGCGCTGGCTGACGATCGGCGCCCTCGATCCGTCGGAATGGACGGCGCTCGGCGGCGCCCGCTGGCGGCAGCGCGCCGGGCGGATCACCGTCGCCGGCGTGGGGACCGGCTTCGGCGGGCGTTCGCTCTGCCTGGCCGTCGAGCCGCCGCCTGCCGTGCCCTACGAGGTGGCGACGTGGGTGAAACTCGACGACGAATCGGGGGCCGCGGGGCTCGTGTTCACCGCCGACGGCGGCGACCGTCACCACGGCTTCTATCCCTCGGCGGGGAAGCTCCGGCTGACGCGCTTCGACGGGCCCGACGTGACGTCGTGGAACATCCTCCGCGAACTGCAAAGCGACGCCTACCGCCCCGGGGAATGGAACCACCTCCGCGTCCGCCGCGAGGCGGGCCGGATCGTCGGCTTCGTCAACGACGTCGAAGCGTTCGCCGTCGCGCTGGACGGCCCCGCCGGCGGCCGCGTCGGCCTGGCCGCCTTCCGCGGCACCGAGGCGGCGTTCCGCGGATTTGCCGTGGGCCGCTCGCTGCCGCCGGCACGCCCCGACGCCGCCGCGCGCGACGCCGCCGGCCGGCTCGCCGGCCCGCCCCCCGCCGACGGCCGCCCCGCCCCCGACTCGATCGCGCGCCTCCTCGAAGGCGACGACCGCGCCGCCGCGCTCCGCGCGCGCAGCGAAGACCTGCGCCGCGAGGCGGCGTGGCTCGAGGAGCTGGCCGGCGGCGTCGAGGCACGGAAGACGATCGGGGCGCTGGTCGCCACGGCGGTCCGCGAGGACGAGTCGATCGACCTGCTCCGCGGGGCGCTGCTGGTCGCCAAGCTCGACGACCCGGCGCTCGACGTCGAGGCGTCTGTGCGCCAGCTCGAGCGCCTCGCGCGCGACGTCGCCGCGGGGCTCCCCGCCGACGCCGACGAAGCGGCGCGGCGCGCCGCCCTCGACCGCGTCCTGTTTTCCGAGCTCGGGTTCCACGGCAGCCGCGGCGACTACTACAACCGCGCCAACAGCTACGTCAGCGAGGTGCTCGACGACCGCGAGGGGATCCCGATCACGCTGGCGGTCGTCTACATGGAGCTCGCCCGGCGCCTCGGCCTGGTCATCGAGGGGGTCGGCCTTCCCGGCCACTTCATCGTCCGCCACGACCCCGCCGGCGGGGAGCCGGTGTGGATCGACGTCTTCGACGGTGGAAAGCAGCTCGACCGGGCCGGCGTGGCGGCACTGCTCCGCGACGTGCAGGGGATCGAGCTTGTCGACGACCACCTGGCCGTCGTCGGCCCGCGGGCGATCCTCGTGCGGATCCTCGGCAACCTGATCGGGATCGCCGAGCGCGAGGACCGCCCCGAGGCACTGCTCCGCTACCTCGACGCGACCTTGGCGCTCGAGCCGGAGACGGTCTCGTCGCGCGTCCGGCGGATGATCGTGGCGACGCGGCTCGAGCGGCTCGAGACGGCGCTGGCCGACGCCCGCTGGCTCCTCGACAACGCCCCCGAGGGGGTGGACCTCGACAAGGTCCGCGAGCTGGTGACGGCGCTCGAGGAGCGGCGCGCCGCGCGCTAATGCGGGCGGGCGACGATCGTCGTGTGCGGCAGCAGCCGGCAGACCTCGTCGGCGGCGCGGCCGATGCCGTCCTCGGCCGCGATCTTCGCGGCGAGCGCGGCACAGGCCGCGGCGACGGCGCTGTCGCCGAGCAGATTCCCGAGACGGGCAGCCAGAGCCGGCCCGCGGAACCTCCGGGGCACGAGGCCCGTGCCGACGCCGAGCCGCTCGACGCGCGCGAGGTTGTCGAACTGGTCGAACCCCAGCGGCATGATCACCTGCGGGATCCCGGCGGCGAGGGCCTGCGACGCCGAGCCGATGCCGCCGTGGTGGACCAGCGCCGCCGCCCGGGGCAGGAGCCAGCGGAAGGGGAGAAAGTCGACGTGGCACACGTGGTCCGGCAACGCCGCGGGCACCTGCCCGGGAAAGCGCGAGAGCAACAGCCCGCGGCGGCCGAGGATCCCGCAGGCCTCGACGGCGGCGGCGAAGAAGGCGTGGCCGAAGACGTTGGCCGAGCCGGGCGTGAAGACGATCGGCGGAGGGCCCGACTCGATCCAGGCGGCGGTTGCCCGCTCCGGTGCGCTCACCCCTTCCTCGCTGTAGAGCGGGAAGCCGCCGAGGCGCGTCTGCGGCGGCCAGTCGGGCTGCGGTGGGGCGAACCACTCGGGAAACATCCCCAGCACGCGGGTCGGCGAGTGCCACCAGTCGCGGAGGATGCCGCGGACCGGCGCGAGGCCGTGGCGGGCCCGGAACGGCTCGAGCCACGGCGCGATCGCCGGGTCGGCGAGGAACCGGTCGATCCCGGCCCACTGCAGCCGCCGCCACCAACGCGGGCCGACGTGCGTCCAGCCGGCCGGGAGACGCGGTGAGTCGTAGACGCTGCGGAACAGTGCCGGCGAAAGATGGACGCTGACCAGCGGGATCGCGTGCGTCTCGGCGGCGACGCGCGCCCCGAACGCGAGGCTCGACGCGACGACGAGCGTCCGCCCCGGTTCGTCGAGGCCGACGAGGGTCGCGTGCAGCCCTTCGAGGAGCGGTCGCCCCATCTTCTCGAGGATCACCTTCGTGCCCCGGTAGCGATCCCAGATCACCGGATCGGCGATCGCCGTGGCGAAGTCGAGGTCGGGGAGCGGGTCGACGAAGCGGAGCCCCGCCCGCTCGGCGAGGCCACGGAAGTAGCCCGCGGCCAGGAGCGTCACCCGGCAGCCGCGCGCGACGAGCTCCCGGCCGAGACCGACGAACGGATGGACGTCGCCGGAACTGCCGACGGCGCAGAGGATCACCAGTGGGGCGGCGGGGCGGGTCATCGTCGCTCGGAGGCGGGAGGGGCGGCGCGGACCGCGGGGAAAGTGTGCCACAATGCGGGGCACCACGGTCCAATCCCGCTCCCCGCCGCACTGCCTCCCTCGAGGGCCCGAGCCATGCCGACCGTCTCCGCGAGCTTTCGTTCGCGTTTCCCGCAGCGTGCGCGCAGCCCCGGCCTTGCCCTGGTGCCCCTGCTGCTGGCCTGCGGGGCGCGCGTCGCCGCTGCCGAGCCGATCGAAGTGCCGCTGTGGCCGGGACCGGCGCCGGTCGGGGATGGCTCTGTCGATGGTGAGGGGAAGCCGCGGATCACCGTCCACCTTCCCGAGAAGCCGACCGGGGCCGCGGCGGTGATCTGCCCCGGCGGCGGCTACGGCGGGCTGGTGACCGGCCCGGAGGGGCACGGCATCGCCGCCTGGCTGTGCCGCCACGGGATCGCCGGCGTCGTCCTCGAATACCGCCTTCCCGCCGGTCGGCCGGAAGTGCCACGGCTCGATGCGGCGCGCGCGATCCGCACGGTCCGCCACCGCGCCGCGGAGTGGAACCTCGACGCGCGGCGGATCGGGATCATCGGGTTCTCGGCGGGGGGCCACCTGGCGGCCACCGCGGCGACGCTCTTCGAGGCGGGCGCCCCCGGTGCGGCCGACCCGGTCGAGCGCGTCGGCAGCCGCCCCGACTTCGCGATCCTCGTCTATCCGGTGATCACGCTCATGTCCGGAAACGCCGCGCACGGCGGATCACGGAGCAATCTCCTCGGCCCCGCGCCGTCGGCCGACCTCGTCCGCCGGTTCTCGGCGGAGCAGCAGGTGACCGCCGACACCACGCCGACGTTCCTCGCCCATGCCGAGGACGACGCGCCGGTGCCGATCGCCAACAGCGTCCTGTTCCACGACGCCCTCGTCGCCAAGGGGGTCCCGGTGCGGCTCCTCCGGCTCCCCTCGGGAGGCCACGGGCTCGACGGCTACAAGGGCCCCTCCTGGGATGCCTGGCAAGCTGGGTCGCTGGCGTGGCTGCGGCAGCGCGGCATGGTCCCCTGACGGGCCGCACCGGCGGCGGCGCACCGATTCCGTCCGCTGGCCGTGCGCAGCGAGCGTTTTTTGCACCGCGCGCGTATGATCGATGCCAGCGCGAGGACCGGAACGGATCGGTCACCGCGGCGCCGGTTTTCTTCGGCAGGGAGGATGACGATGAAGCGGGTCGTGATGATGCTCGGTCTGGTCGCGGCGCTGGCGGCAACGCGGCCGGCCAAGGCGGGAGGATTCTGGGTCGGGTCGTTCGGCCCGCCGGTCGTGGCGCCGGTGCCGTTCGGGCTGGCGGGGCCGACGTTCGTCGGTGGCTTCGTGCCCGTGGCGCCGGTGATGCCCATCGTCGTCGCCCGGCCGGTGGTCCCCGTCATGACCCCGGTGGTGACGACGGTGTCCTATTACTCGCCGGCACCGGTGATCGTCACGCGCCCTGCTGTGCGCTACGCCAACCGCGTCTACCGGCGGAGCGTGCTGTGGGGCTGGTGAAAGCCCGCCGGTGACGCAGCCGCGCGGCCGACCACCACTGGCCGACAGCGCGATCCGCGATCAGCGCACCGGCGCCAGTTCGCCCCGGCCGCCGGTTTCCACGCCGACGCGCGTCGGATGGACGGCGAACCGCACACGGACCGCGGGGTGGGTGGTGTAGAGGCGGTGGCGAGTGCCGTCGAAGACGAGCATCGCGCTCGATTCGCCGGGCACCTCGTCATCGACCGGGAGGAGGGGATTGCCGCGCCACTTCGTCCAGTGCCGCAGGTCGTCGCTGGTGGCGATGCAGGTGCACCAGCGCCCCTGGCCGCCGAGCGCGCTGGCGTGGTACAGCGCGAAGTAGCGCCCCTGGTAGCGGACGATCTGGTCGAGTGCCACGGCGCGGGCGTCGTAGGGCTCCGGCCCGCAGGCGATCACCGGCTCGTCAGCGACGTTGGTCCAGACGAGCAGGTCGCGCGACGTCGCCAGCCAGATGCCGAGATCCTGCCGTTCGTAGAACAGGTGCCACACGCCCCCTTCGAGCCAGACGGCGGGAGTGCCACGCGGCCCGTCGGGAATCGGCCGCCCATCGACGAGGCGGATGTCGAGTGCGCCTTGCGAGTGCCAGTCGAGCCCGTCGGCCGACGTCCAGTGCGCCGCGATGTCTCCCTCCCCCTCGACGAACGCCTGGTAGGCGCCCCCCGCCGGGCGCATCAGGCACACGTCCTCGATCCAGGTGTCGGCCACCAGCGGCCGGCCCGGGGTGCGCGTCCAGTTGAGACCGTCGGGGCTGGTGGCATGGCCGAGCCGGCAGCGGCCGCGCGGGCCGGCTGGATCACTCTTGGGCGCGACGCCGGTGTACCACATCCGCCACCGCCCCCCTTCGCGCACGATCCAGCCGCGTTCGCGGATCTCGTGGTCCCAGCCGCCGTCGCCACGGCCGGCGAACAGCGGCGTCCGCGACGGCGGGCCGAACTCGAGCAGCTCGAGGGGGAAGCGCGCCTCCGGCGGTGCCGGCGCGGCGCGCTGGGCGTGGCCCGAGGGCGCCGTCAGGACGACGACGACGGCGGCGGCCCACAGGGTGAGGACCCGAACCCGGACGGAAGCGCGAGGCGTCATGGCCCGATGATACCGCTCCGCCCGCGGGCGGAGGTTTCGCCCGGCGACCCCTTCGGCCGACCGCGGTGTGACCGCACGTATCATGGATGGTTCGTCGCCCCACCCCGTTCACCCCGCGTGCCCGCCGATGACCGATCCGGTCAGCCACCGCCGTTCGCTGTCGCGGCAATTGGTGCTGCCGGTCGTGGGGTTGATCCTCGCCGCCGTGCTCATCAACGTCGTCTGCGCGGCGTGGCTCGCGGCCCGGCGCTCGGCGGCGGTCGCCGAGCGGCAGGCGACCCAGGTGGCGTCGGCACTGGCCGCTTCGCGGGTGCCGCTGTCGCCGGTCGTCCTCGACGCGCTCGACCGGCTCACCGGCTGCCGATTCGTGTCGCTCGATCCGATCGCGGGGCGGGTCAGCGGCGGCACGCTCCCCCGCTCCGACGCCGAGGCATTTCCCGTCGCCGCGCAGTCGCGCGGCCGGGTCGACCTGCCGTCCGGTCCCCACCGGATCGCGTTGATTCCCGCCGACGGCAGACCCGAGGCGGTCGCCGTGCTCGCGCCGATCCCGCCGTTGGCTGCGGCGACGCTCGAGGCGGTGGCACCGGCGCTGGCCGTCGCCGCCGGCACGCTGGCGGTGCTCGTGCCCCTCGGCTTGGCGGCGACGCGCGGCCTGGCGCGGCGGCTGACCGGGATCGAGGAGCACGTCGAATTGATCGCCGCCGGGCGGTTCGACGACGGCGCCGCACCGCCGCCCGACGCGCCACCGCCGACCGCGGCGGGGGACGAGATCGACCGGCTCACGGCCGGCGTCGACCGGCTCGCCGGCGCGCTTGCCGGGCTGCGCCAGCGGCTCGTCGCCGGCGAACGGCAGCGGCTCCTCGGCCAGCTGGCCGCCGGATTCGCCCACGAATTGCGCAACTGCCTCACCGGCTGCCGGCTGGCGATCGATCTCCACCGCCGGCGCTGCCCCGCCGGCGACGAGAGCCTCGCCGTCGCCGTCCGCCAACTCGACATCGTCGAGGAGGAGGTCCGTGGCCTGCTGGCGCTGGGGCGCCCCGCCGATGCCGCCGAGGTCACCGTGACCGTCAGCGCGCTTGTCGACGAAGTCCACGACCTCGTCGCCGCGCGCTGCACCCATGCCGGGGTCGGCCTGGCCCGCGCGCCCGCCACCGGCCTGGCGATCCGCGGCCGGCGCGAGCCGTTGCGGGCGGCACTTGTCAATCTCGCCCTCAACGCGATCGACGCGGCCGGCCCGGGAGGCAGCGTCCGGCTCGTGGCCACGGCCGACGGGACCGGCGTCAGCCTCGCCGTCGAGGACGACGGCCCCGGACCGCCGGCCGAGCTTGCCGCCACGCTCCACGAGCCGTTCGTCACCGGCAAGGCCGAGGGGATCGGCCTCGGGCTGGCCGTCGCCGGTGCCGTGGCCGAGGCCCACGGAGGCCGTCTCGCCTGGGACCGGGCCCAGGGGCGGACGCGGTTCGCACTGGAATTACCGGCCGAGCGGATCGTGCCGGTCGCCGCCGCGCTGGGCTGCGTGCCATGAGCCGGATCCTCGTGGTCGATGACGAGCCGGCGATCGGCTGGAGCCTTCGCGAGGTGCTCCGCGACGCCGGCCACGACGTCGCCGTCGCCGCCAACCTCCCCGCCGCGCTCGACGCCTGCGGGTCCGCCGCGCCCGACCTGGTGCTCCTCGACGTTCGGCTCCGCGAGCGCGACGGGATCGACGCGATCCCCGACTTCCTGGCGCTGGCGCCGCGCGCGGCGGTCGTCGTGATGACGGCGTTCGGCGATCTCGAGACCGCAGTCCGCGCCGTCCAGGCCGGAGCGCGAGAGTACCTCGTCAAGCCGTTCGATCTCGAGAACGTCACGGCGGTCGTCGCCCGACTCCTCGCGGTGGACCGGCTGGCCGACGCGGCGCCCGCCGAAGCGACCACGCCCGGGCTGGTGGGGCGCTCGGCGGCGATGCAGACGGTCTTCAAGCGGATTGCCCTCGCGGCGGCGGCAGACCTGCCCGTGCTCCTCAGTGGCCCGACCGGCACCGGCAAGGAGCTGGCCGCGCGGGCGATCCACGCCCACGGCCCCCGGCGCCATGGGGCGCTGGTCACCGCCAACCTCGCGGCGCTCGCGCCCGGTCTGGTCGAGAGCGAGCTGTTCGGCCACGTCCGCGGCGCGTTCACCGGGGCCCATGCCGATCACGCCGGGCTGTTCGCCCGCGGCCACGGCGGGACGGTGTTCCTCGACGAGATCGGCGACGCTCCCCCCGAGGTCCAGGCGCGGCTGCTGCGCGTCATCGAGAGCGGCGAGATCCAGCCGGTCGGTGCCGCGGCGGTGCAGCGCGTCGACGTGCGGATCATCGCCGCCACCAATCGCGATCTCCGCGGAGACCGGGAGGTGGGGCGGTTCCGGGCCGACCTCTACCACCGGCTCGCCGCGTTCGCGATCGCGATGCCACCGCTGGCCGACCGGCTCGACGACCTGCCGCTGCTGGTGGGTCATTTCCTCGCCGGGCGCCGCCCCCCTCCGCAGGTCAGCGCGGCGTTCCTGGCGGCGCTCGCCATCCGCCCCTGGCCGGGCAACGTCCGCGAACTGCGCCATGCCGTCGAGCACGCCGCCATCGTCGCCCGCGGCGGCCCGCTCCTGCCGGAGCACCTACCGGCGCCAATCGGCACCGCCGCGCCCCCCGGCCACACCGCCTCCGAGGTGGTGGCGGCAGTGCGGCGCTGGGCGGCGGCTGAGGGCGCCACCTCCGACTCCCCCTCCGACCTCCACGCACGCCTGCTGGCGCTGGTGGAGCCAACGCTGGCGGAGGAGATCCTCGCCCAGGAACAGGGCAACCTCACCGCCGCCGCCCGGCGGCTCGGCCTCGACCGGGCGACGCTTCGGAACCGGCTCGGCCGGTGAAGCATTCGCCGCGCGCGGCGACGGATTCACCGCGCTGCGTTGACCGGGCGGGAGAAGCGCCGCCGCGTTCCCGGCCGACCCGAGCGGCGGATGGCACCGTGGCGTCCGGCACGCGACGTGCTATGCCGTGCTATCCATAGAAGGGACATGGTCCCGGCCCCCGACCGATACCAGCCCCCGACCAGGAGCGCGTGCTCATGGCCTCCTCCCCGATCACCAGCGGTCGTCGCCGCCCTGCGCCGCGCCGTGGTTTCACGCTCGTCGAACTGCTGGTGGTGATCGCGATCATCGGCACGCTGATGGGGCTGCTGCTCCCGGCGGTCCAGGCGGCGCGCGAGGCGGCGCGGCGAACGGGGTGCCACAACAACGTCCGGCAACTCGCGTTGGCGGTCCACAACTACGAAGGCGCCCGGCGGCACTTTCCGCCGAGCATGATCCATGCACCGGGGACGTCGTTCGTCAGCAACAACGGCTCGTGGGGCATCCTCGGCCGGATCCTCCCGTTCGTCGAGGAGGGGAATGCCGCGGTGAAGCTCGATCTCGAGAGGGCCTGGGACCAACCGCCCAACAGCACCACCGGTGTGCCCACGACGCGGGTCGGTATCTTCCTCTGCCCGAGCGAGAAGAACGACACGGTCCGGCTCAAGAACAACGCCCCGTTCGTCTATCCGCACACCTACGGCTTCAACTTCGGCACGTGGTTCGTCTACGACCCGGCGACGGGAAACGGCGGCGACGGTGCCTTCCATCCCAACTCCCGCTTCAAGACCGGGATGTTCACCGACGGGCTGGCCAAGACGCTGTGCCTGGCAGAGGTGAAGGCGTTCACGCCCTACGTCCGCAACACGGCCGACCCCGGAGCGACTTTCCCCGCCCCCCTGCCGCCGACGCTCCCGGCCGAGGTGGTCGCGCTGGCCGGCGGTAGCCCGTCGGATCCCAAGCTCGGTCCCACGACCAACGACTGCACCGGCCACACCGAATGGCCCGACGGCCGCGTCCACCACGCCGGGTTCACGACCGTGTTCACGCCGAACACGCGAGTCCCCCTCACCGTCGGCGGGATCACGCACGACATCGACTACAACTCGCGCCAGGAGGGCAACAGCGCCACGATTCGCACGTTCGCGGCGATCACCGCGCGGAGCCATCACGCCGGGACGGTCGCCGTCGCGATGATGGACGGCTCGGTCCGTGCGCTCGGCGACGATGTCGCGCTGGCGGTGTGGCGCGCGCTCGGGACGCGCTCGGGCGGGGAAACCACGTCGCCGGAGTGAACCGATCCCGCCCCGACCGACGGCGACCGATATACTGCCCCTCCGCCGCGTCCCAGCCCCCGCGCGAGGTCATCATGCTGCAGCCCGGTTTCCTTCCCCGGCCGTTGCCCGCCGCGAGCCGCCGTCGCCTTCTCGGGATGGCGGCGCTCGGAACGGTGTTCGCCACCCGTCGCGGTGCCTACGCCGACGAACTGGTCCGCACTGCCGCCCAGACCGAGGGCCCGTTCTTTCCCGACCGGCTGCCGCTCGACACCGACAACGACCTGCTGATCATCAACGACTCGTCGTCGCCGGCCGACGGCGTCGTCACCTGGCTGTCGGGCCGGATCCTCTCCGCCACCGGCACGCCGCTGCGCGGCGCCGTGGTCGAGATCTGGCAGTGCGACGCCCATGGGGCCTACCTCCACTCGGGCAGCGTCAATGGCTCGCGCCGCGACGGACATTTCCAGGGGTACGGCCGGTTCGTCACCGGCACCGACGGCCGCTACGGCTTCCGCACGATCAAGCCGGTGGCCTACCCGGGGCGCGCGCCCCACATCCACGTCCGCATCAGCCGCGGTGACACCCGCCTGCTCACCACGCAGTGCTACGTGCGCGGCGATGCCGGCAATGAGCGTGACGGGATCCTCCGCGCGCTTCCGGCCGGTCCGGTGCGCGACAGCGTGCTGGCCGACTTCCGCCCGCTGGAAGGATCGCGGATCGGCGAGCTCACCGCCGCGTTCGACGTCGTCCTCGGGGTCACGCCCGCCGATTCCTGACGCCCCGACCGGCCGGCGCCGTCCGGTCCCGATGCTTTCTCCGCCGGTGACGCCCCTCTACAATCGCGGGCTTCCCGGTTCTTTTCTTGTCACTGACGATTCCCAGGAGCGACGCATGGACATTCTCGGTGAGATCCTCAAGCAGGTGCTGGCCGGCGCCCAGCAGCAGCAACAGCAACCGCAGCAACCGCAGCGCGCCCCGCAGCCGCCCCAGGGGCGCGGCCCGCAGGGCGGCCCGCCGCAGGGGATGCCGTCTCCCGACGATCTCTCCGAGATCTTCAAGCAGATCTTCGGCGGTGGCCAGGCCGAGAAGCTCCCCGACGTCGTCCGCCAGTTCGAGGAGAAGGGGCTGCGTGAGCAGGTCGATTCGTGGGTCCGGACCGGTCCCAACAAGCCGGTCGATCGTCGGCAGATCGACGACGTGTTCGGCAGCCGCGAGATCGACGAGTTGGCGCGGAAGCGCAACATCGATCGTGAGCACCTCGCCGAGGTCCTCAGCCGCTACATCCCCAAGATCATCGACGAGCTGACCCCGACCGGTCAGATCGACCCGCGGCGGCGCTGATTGTCCGTGGACAAAGCCGCCGGTCGCGGGACGGCCGGCTCATGCAGTCCACTCGGGCGACCGGGAAAACGCCCGGTGTTTCCCCGGTCGTCGCCGGACACGCTCGAAGGCTCTTGCCCGAGCGCCGCGCAACCGTCGCTACAGGCCGCACACCCGGCCGCGCTTGCCCCGCTTGTGCAGAGCGTCGGCGATGCCGCCGATATCCTCTTCGTCGGGACGCGATGCCGGTGCGGGTCGCCCACGGGGGACTCGTCACCGCCGCGACCGGCTTTCTCCTCATCCATCCATCATCCCTCATCCGGAATCGCCGCCGACCATGCCAACCCCCCGCCGCCGGCCGTCGTCCCACGGAGTGCAAAACCCGCTGGAGACCTATCTCCGCGACATCAACGACACGGCGCTGCTCACCGCTGACGACGAGAAGCGGCTGGCGACCGCGATCGCCGCCGGCGACGCCGCCGCCCGCGACCACATGGTGCGGGCGAACCTGCGCCTGGTGGTCAACATCGCCCGCGGCTACGCCAACCGCGGCCTTCCGCTCCCCGACCTCATCGAGGAGGGCAACCTCGGGCTGCTGCGCGCCGTCGAGGGATTCGACCCCAAGGTCGGCACGCGCTTCAGCACCTACGCCAGCTACTGGATCAAGCAGTCGATCAAGCGGGCGTTGATCAACTCCGGAAAGACGATCCGGATCCCCGCCTACATGGTCGAGCTGCTGTCGAAATGGCGGCGCGCCTCGGCCCGCCTGTTCGACGCCCTCGGGCGCACGCCGACCCCCGAGGAGGTGGCACGGTCCCTCGGCCTGGCCCGCAAGAAACTGCCGATCATCAAGAAGGCGATCCACGTCCATCAGGCCGCGCCGCAGACCGACCAGGCCGACGGCGGCTGGTCGCTCGGCGACCTGATCCGCGACGAGAACACGCGCTGTCCCGCCGAGGTGCTCCTCGACGCCGACACGCTGCGTTACGTGCTCGCCCGGATCGAGCGGCTCGACGAGCGGGCGGCGACGATCCTCCGCCTCCGCTTCGGCCTCGGTGGCGGGGAGCCGATGACCCTCAAGCAGATCGGCGCCGTGCTCGGGCTGACGCGGGAGCGCGTGCGCCAGATCGAGTCGGAGACCCTGGCGGCGCTGGCCGCCGAGATCGACGCCGCGCCCCGAGTCCGGATCCGCCTCAGGCAAGGGGCCTGAGTGTCTGCGGCCGCCAGGCCGTCCCTGCCCCCCAACCGGAGACCTCGATGGCCCCCGTCGATCTGACACGCCACATCCGCGACATCCCCGACTTCCCCAAGCCGGGGATCCTGTTCCGCGACATCACGCCGCTGCTGGCCGACGGTCCGGCCCTGGCGACGGCCGTCGAGCGCCTCGCGGCTCCATGGCTGGGGGCAGGCCTCGACGCCGTCGTCGCCGTCGAGGCGCGCGGGTTCCTGTTCGCGGTGCCGGTGGCGCTGCGGCTGGGGATCGGCGTCGTGCCGGTGCGCAAGCCGGGCAAGCTGCCGGCCGACACGATCGGCCACGACTACGACCTCGAATACGGCCGCGACCGATTGGAGATGCACCGCGGGATCCTCGCCGCCGGGGCCAGGGTCCTGGTGGTCGACGACGTCCTCGCGACGGGGGGCACGGCGGCGGCCTGCATGCGGCTGGCCGAGGCGGGCGGCGCGTCAGTGGTGGGGGCGGCGTTCCTGGTGGAACTGGCGGCGCTCGGCGGGCGGGAGCGCCTCGCACCGGCCCGGGTCGAGAGCGTGCTGGTGTACTGACCGGCGGACGGCCCGTTCCGACCCGTTCGTCCGCAGCGACGGTCCACCGAACGGCGGGGGGTGCGGCCACCGGCGGCCTCGGGAGGGCGAAAGAAGGCCCGATTCGCGGGGTCCGGCGGTGGTTTTTCCCCTGCCCGAATCCCGGAACTACGCTCTGTCGGGCGGGTTCGCGTACCCCGCTCCTCCCTGGAAGAGATGCCGATGCCGCCGATCCCGCAGCCGGTGTTCGTGGGTTTGCTCGTCATCCTCGGCCTCGTGGCCCTGGTGATGCTCACGCTGGTGTTCAACTACGGCCAGCTGTGGTTCCAGGCCTACTGGTCGAAGGCGCCGATCTCGTTCCTCGAGCTGCTCGGCATGAGCCTGCGGAAGGTCAACGCGCGGACGATCGTCCAGGCGCGGATCATGGCCGTGCAGGCCGGACTGGGGCGCGAGATCTCGTCGCGCAAGCTCGAGGCCCACTACCTCGCCGGCGGTGACGTGCCGCGGGTGATCCGCGCCCTGATCGCCGCCCACCGCGCCGACATCGACCTCGACTTCGACAAGGCCTGCGCCATCGACCTCGCCGGCCGCGACGTCCTCGACGCCGTCCAGACCAGCGTCAACCCCAAGGTCATCGACTGCCCCGACAATGCCAGCGGCAAGTCGACCCTGTCGGCCGTCGCCAAGAACGGCGTCGAACTGAAGATCGCCGCGCGGGTCACCGTGCGGACCAACATCCAGCAGCTCATCGGCGGCGCCACCGAGGAGACGATCATCGCCCGCGTCGGTGAGGGGATCATCACGTCGATCGGCTCGGCGGAAAGCCATTTCGACGTCATGGAGCACCCCGACACGATTTCCAAGGCGGTGCTCCAGCGCGGCCTCGACGCGCAGACGGCGTTTCAGATCGTGTCGATCGACATCGCCGACATCGAGGTCGGCGAGAACATCGGCGCCCGCCTCCAGGCCGACCAGGCCGAGGCCGACACGCGCGTCGCCCGGGCGAAGGCCGAGGAGCGGCGCAGCGTGGCGATCGCCCGTGAGCAGGAGATGAAGGCCGCGACGGCGGAGAACAAGGCCCGTCTCCTGCAGGCCGAGGCACTGGTGCCGACGTCGATGGGGGCCGCGTTCCGTGCCGGGCGGCTCGGCCGAGGGCTGCAGGAAGGGACGGACCCGGTGGGGGCCTGACGCCCCCCTTCCCGGGACCCACGGGAAACCTGGGGGTTTCCTACCCGCCGGGGGCTTTTTTTCAAAGTCGCCCGGTCCCGCGCGCCGATGAAGTGGCTTTCGGACGGGTCCGGTGCCCGGATGGCACGCGTCCCGCCGTCGCGACCGCTCGTTCCCGGCCGACCCTCAGGCCCGGAAAAGCCCAGGCAAGGGAGTGTGCACCAATGGCGCTGCGCAAGTTTCGGGTCTACACCGGTCCGGAGACCGAGTCGGTCGGCACCCTGCAGGTGGCGGCCCAGGAACGGGGCGTGCAGGTCACGCTCGGCGAAATCCTGCCGATCCTCGCCGATGCCGTCGCCAGCAACCGCACCTGGCTGACCGACTTCGAGTCGGACGAAGTGACCGTCTCGAGTGACCTCTACGACGTCCTCCAGGCCTACCGGCATTTCCGTCGCCCCGGCGCCTGACCGGCGCGGCGGCGCGCCGCGGTAGACTCCCCGGGGCTTGCTGTCCGTGGACAACGCCATCGGCTGCATCCGGCGGCCGATCAGTTTTTCCACGGTCTGCTCGGCCAACCCGGGGGAGCGTTCGCATGGCCACCAGCCGCCGTGACTTCGTCTCGCAGGCACTCGCCCTGGCCACCGCGGCGCTGGCCGACGGTCGGCCGCCGGTGGCCGCCGAGCCTGCCGCCACGGCTGCGGCCATCGCGACCGGCGACACGCTGCGGGTCGCCGTCATCGGCGTCAACGGCCAGGGCCGGGCCCACGTCGACAACTGGCTCGACACGCCCGGCGTCGAACTGGTGGCGATCTGCGACTGTGATCCAGCCGCATCGGCGCGCTGCCTGGCACAGGTGGAGAAACGCAAGCAGCCGCCGCGCCGGCTGCCCGAGGCGGTCGCCGACGTCCGCCGCCTCCTCGAGCGGAAGGACATCGACGCCGTCTCGATCGCCACCCCCAACCACTGGCACGCGCTGATGGCGGTGTGGGCGATGCAGGCCGGCAAGGACGTGTATGTCGAGAAGCCCTGCAGCCACACCGTCGAGGAGGGACGGGTGATCACGCAGTGGGCGCGGAACCTCGGGAAGATGTGCCAGATGGGGGTGCAGAGCCGGAGCATGACCGGGATGCGGCAGACCCTCGAGTTCCTCGCCAGCGGGGCGATCGGACCGGTCACGGTCGCCCGGGCGATCTGTTACCGCCGCCGCGACTCGATCGGTCTGGTCGACACGCCGGCGCCGCTGCCGCCGGGGCTCGACTTCGACCTCTGGGCCGGCCCGGCCCCGGCCGAGGTCCCGATCCGCCAGCGCCTGCACTATGACTGGCACTGGGACAAGCGCACCGGCAACGGCGACATCGGCAACCAAAACCCCCACGAGCTCGACAAGGCACGCTGGGCCCTCGGCAAGCACGAGCTCCCGCGCCGCGTCGTCAGCCTCGGCGGCCGGCTCGGCTACCGCGACAACGGCGACGTCGCCAATAGCCAAGTCACCCTCTACCAGTGGGACGACGCCCTGCTCATCTCCGATGTCCGCGGGCTCGAGATCAAGACGCCGGTCACGTTCGGACTCGCCGGCGGGCCGTTCAACGGCGCCTGCAACATCTGGTATGGCACCAGCGGCTATGCCGTCGGCCCGAATTACTCGTCGGGGATCGCCTTCGACTACGACGGCCACGAGCTGGGGCGGTGGAGCGGCGGCACCTACCAGGCGCATTTCGCCAACTTCGTCACGGCGATCAAGAGCCGCGACCCCGCCGACCTCCACCTCGACATCGAGGACGGCCACCTCTCCAGTGCCCTGGCGCACCTTGGCAACGTCTCGTGGGCACTCGGCGAGCCGCTCGAGCCACGGACGCCGCTGTCGCTCGGTCACCTCGACTTCCCCTTCGGTGGTCACGTCAGCGACACGCTGGCGAGCTTCCAGCGCTACCTCGACGACAACCGTGTCGATCTGGCGACGACGCGTCTCTCCCGCGGCCGCGAACTGGTCCTCGATCCGATTACAGAGCGGTCGACCGACGCCGACGCCAACGCCCTGTTCAGCCGCGAATACCGCCGCGGCTACGAGCTGCCCAGGGTGGGCTGACTTTCGCGCCCGCGGGGCCATCCATGGCCCCGGCGCGAGGGCATCAGCCCAGTGGTAAACTCTTCCGCTCGTGTTCGATCCGGACGCCGAGGGGAGGGTGAACCATGACGATCCGCCGCCGTGACATGCTCGAACGGACCTTGGCCCTGGCCGCCGCGTCGCTCGCCGGGATGCCGCGGGGTGGCGCCGCCGAGGCGCCCGCCACCACCCCGCGCCGCGTCGGGCCCAACGACAAGCTGCGCGTCGCCGTCGTCGGCACCAACGGC
Organism: Planctomycetota bacterium; assembly: GCA_016872555.1. Lineage (NCBI taxonomy): Bacteria > Pseudomonadati > Planctomycetota > Planctomycetota bacterium. Next base: position 31,166 of record VGZO01000031.1, on the reverse strand, counting down.
CGCGGTGGGGAGCACATCTCGCAGTGGCTCGCCCACCCCGAGACGGAGCTGGCGGCGATCTGCGACTGCGACCCGGCCGCGTTCGGCAAGTACGAGAAGCGCTTCGCGTCGCTCCAGCGCCCGCCGCAGTACGAGAAGGACATCCGCAAGCTCCTCGAGCGGAAGGACATCGACCTGGTGTCGATCGCCTCGCCCAACCATTGGCACGCGCTGATGGCGATCTGGGCGATGCAGGCCGGCAAGGACGTGTACGTCGAGAAGCCCTGCAGCCACACCGTCGAAGAGGGACGGGTGATCACGCAGTGGGCACGGAAGCTCGGGAAGATGTGCCAGATGGGGGCGCAGAGCCGGAGCATGACCGGGATGCGCGAGACGATCGACTTCGTCCGCAGCGGCAAGCTCGGGGCGGTGAAGGTCGCCCACGCGCTGTGCTACAAGCGCCGCCCGAGCATCGGTCTGGTCGACACGCCGGCGCCGCTGCCGCCGGGGCTCGACTTCGACCTCTGGGCCGGCCCGGCGCCGGCCGAGGTGCCGATCCGCCAGCGCCTCCACTATGACTGGCACTGGGACAAGCGCACCGGCAACGGCGACATCGGCAACCAAAACCCCCACGAGCTCGACAAGGCTCGCTGGGGACTCGGCAAGGCCGAGTTCCCCCGCCGCGTCGTCAGCCTCGGCGGCCGCCTCGGCTACCGCGACAACGGCGACGTCGCCAACAGCCAGGTCACTCTCTTCCAGTGGGACGACGCCCTGCTCATCTCCGATGTCCGCGGGCTCGAGATCAAGACGCCGGTCACGTTCGGGCTCGCCGGCGGGCCGCTCGCAGTCGGCAACATCTGGTGGGGCACCGAGGGCTACGCGGTGTCGACCAATTACCAGTCGGGGGTGGCATTCGACTACGACGGCCACGAACTGGGGAAGTGGAGCGGCGGCTCGAGCCAGGCCCATTTCGCCAACCTCGTCACCGCGATCAAAAGCCGTAACCACACCGACCTCGTCCTCGACATCGAAGACGGCCATCTGTCGAGCGCCCTGGCCCACCTCGGCAACGTCTCCTGGGCGCTCGGCACGGCGGTGCCGGCCGGCACGCGGCCCACGCTTTCCGCCAACGAGGCGGCGGTGAAGAAGACGCTCGAGGGCTTCGAGGCGCATCTCGCCGAGAACGGAGTCGACTTCGCCGAGACGAAGCTGTTCCTCGGCCGCGAGTTGGAGATCGACCCGAAGGCCGAACGGGCCCTCGACAGCGCCGCCAACGCGCTGTTCACGAAGGAATACCGCAAGGGCTACGAACTGCCGCGCGTCTGAACTGTCCGTGAACGAGGCCCTCTCCGGCCCTGACCGGCCGCGGGATGGCCGGCTCACGCAGTCCACGCAGGCGACCGCGGCACACGCCGAGGGTTTCCCGGTGCGCCGGTGGCCGAGACCCCCTGGGCCACGGGCCGCGAACCGACCGGATCGCGGTCAGCCGTCGACGGGTCGCTCCGGGCCGGCGAGGTGGAGCTGCCAGAACTCGAGGTCGAGCCAGCGGCCGAACTTGAACCCCGCCTGGCGGATCGTGCCGGCGTGGGCGAACCCCGCCCGGCGGTGGAGCGTTTTGCTGGCGACGTTGTCGGCGTCGATGCCGCCGACGAGAAGATGCAGTTCGCGTGCCGTCGCCTCGGCGACGATCGCCGCGAGCAACCGGCGCCCGACACCGCGGCCGCGGTGGGCGGGGTGGACGTAGACCGAGTGCTCGACGGTGTACTTGAACGCCGGGAAGGGACGGAACGGGCCCCAGGTGGCGAACCCGGCCAGCGCCCCGTCGTCGGCCTCGATGCCGAGCACCGGCAGGCCCGCCCGCGACTTGCCGTCCCACCAGGCCGCGACCGTCTCGGCGCTGCGCGGGTGGTATTCGTAGAGGGCGGTGGTGCCGACGATGGCGTCGTTGTAGATCTCGCGGATCGCCCCGAGGTGCCGTGGGGCACAGCGGATCACGCCGGGATCGCCGCTCACGCTCTCCCCTCCGCCGGCCGTGGCGCCGTCAGCAGCGACACCGCGACGAGGACCGCGAACCCCAGCGGGATCGTCACCAGACCCGGCTGGCTGAAGGGCATCGGTGCCGCCTCGCGCGGCCAGCCGTAGACCTTCTCGAAGGTGTCGGCGGAGAGGAGGATCCACGCCAGCGACGACAGCATCCCGACCGTGACTGCCGCGATGATCCCCTGCTTGGTCGTCCGCGGCCAGAACAGCAGCATCACCAGCGCCGGGAGATTGGCGCTGGCGGCGATGTTGAACGCCCAGCCGACGAGGAAGCTGACGTTGAAGTCGCGGAACACGATCCCGAGGCCCATCGCCACGACGCCGAGGACGACGGCCGCGACCTTGCCGCAGCGAACCTTCTCGTGGTCGGTCATCGCCACGCCGAGGACGTGCTCGACGAGGTCGTGGGCCACCGCGCCGCTCCCCGCCATGATCAATCCGCTCACGGTGCCGAGCACGGTGGTGAAGGCAATCGCCGAAATCACCGCGAACAGCGTGTCGTTGAAGCTCTTGGCCAGCAGCGGCGCCGCCATGTTGGTGTCGGTCGGGTCGAGGGCCCCGGAGGTCATCGCCCCGAGGCCGAGGTACAGGGTGAGGACGTAGAACACGCCGATCGCGGCGATCCCCACCACGGTGCTGCGCCGTGCCGCCTCGCCGTCCTTGACGGTGTAGTAGCGGATGAGGATGTGCGGCAGCGAGGCGGTGCCACAGAACAGCGCGAGCATCAGGCTGGCGAAGTCGAGCCGGTCGGCGAGCCTGCCGGTGGTCAGTCCCTTGAACGAGCCCCCCGGCTTGAGCAGCTCCGCCCCGGAGCGGACGACGGGGGTGAACGTCGTCTCGGTGCCGGCGGCGGTGGCGGCCTTCTTTCCCGCCCAGGTGACGATCGACGAGTCCTCGAGCACGGCGAGGTATTCAAGCGCCCCCAGCGGCCCGGTCTCGCGCCGCCCGGCGAACCGCTCCGGCAGGGCGGCGATCGTCCCGACGGGGCGGAGGTCGTGGTCGCGCGATTGCGCCACCCCGTCGACGAGTACGGCGCCCGCGGGGGTCACGGTGCGGACCTGCGGCGTGAGGTCCTCGACGCCGGGGCGGCCGGCATTCTCCTTCAGGCCGCGCTGGAGGATCAACACGGTGAGGACGCCGCAGAAAAACACCAGCAGCGACCCCTTGATGAACTGGACCCACGTCGTCGAAACCATCCCCGCGGTGACGACGATCAGGGTCACGGTGACGCCGACGAGGATCACCCCGGCCTCGTGGGGAAGTCCGAGAAGCGGCCGGATCAGCGACCCGGCCCCGACCATCTGCGGGATCAGGTAGAAGACGCTCACCACCAACGTCGAGATCGCCACCGCGAGCTTGATGCCGCGGCTGCGAAAGCGCGCGTCGAGCGCGTCGGCGAACGTGAACCGGCCGAGCGCCTTGATCGGCTCGGCGATCACGAACAGGGCGACGATCCAGCCGGCGAGGAATCCGATCGAGTACAGGAAGCCGTCGTAGCCGGTGAAGGCGATCATCCCGCAGATGCCGAGGAACGACGCCGCGGAGAGATAGTCCCCCGCGAAGGCGATGCCGTTGACGAACCAGTGGATCTGACCGTGGGCGGCGTAGTAGCCGGCCGCCGACTGCCCCTTGCGACCGAGGAAAAACGACAGGCCGAGGACGCCGAGCACGAAAGCGGCGAAGATCGCGACGGCGGTCGCCGAGGTCTCGTGGAGCATCGGCCGTCACCCTCCGGAACGGTCCGAGCGCAGGACCATGTAGAGGACGGCGAGGAGGAAGGCGGCGGCGATCAACCCCATCCCGTAGGCGATCGCCAGATTCACGCCGCCGAAGGGGCGCTTCGACAGCAGGTCGGGGCGGACCAGCACCAGCGCCATGAACCCGCCGTACAGGGCGACGTACAGCCAGAACAGCGCCAGCCCCGTCCGCCGGCCGGCGGGGGTCGTCGGTGGCTGGCCGTCGCCCGGTCGGTGCATGCCGCGTCATTCCCCCGAGGAGTTCATCGGAAAAATGATTGTAGCCTGCCGAGTGGCCGCCGGCGGCGGCAGCCCGCGGCGCGGGAAATCGCCGCCGCGGGCCACCGTCGTGCCGGATCATGCCGCGGCGCTCACCAACCCGGCGCGAGCGGCGTGATCACGCCGTCGCCGCCGATGATCGTTTCGCCTGTCAGCCGGCTCCGGGAGCGGATCGAGGCGAAGCTCTCGTCGATCACCCACGACGAGTAGGCCGCCGTGAGCAGGCTCTCGGGCGATGTCGTCGCATCGTTGGAGATGTCCCAGAACATCATCCCCCCGAGACCGGAATCGGACGCCCACTGCGCCTTCTGGGCGATCGTCGTCGGCGTCTCGAACGAGCTGAAGATCCCCTCGGTGCCGCTGTACAGATAGGCGGCCTGGGCGCGATCGTCCCAGTGGAGTTTCCACGTGCTTCCGGCGGCCTGGAGCTTCGCCAACAACTCCTTGTAGTCGTAGTTGCCCGGCTCGAAGCTCCCCGGCGCCGCCCCCGCCGACTTCTCGGCGTAGCCGCCGTCGCCGCCGTCGATCACCCCCTTCCAGGCGCGCGTGTACATCGGCGCGCCGAGGACGATCTTCCGCGGATCGACGCCGGCCTTCGCGTAGGCGGCGACGGCGGTGCGGATGTCGTAGCCGGCCAGATCGGCGGTGAACGCGGCCAGATGCCCGGTGGTCGTCTCCCACGTTCCGTGGAAATCGTAGGTCATGACGTTGAAAAACGCGACCGACGGGGCCAACCCGGCGGCGTTGAAGTTCGCGATCTTGTCGACCCCCGCCGGCGCCGCAACCGAGATCTCGTAGCGCCTCCCGGTGCGTGCCTCGAGGCCGTCGAGCTTGGCGCGGAACGTCGCCAGCAGCAGGGCGTAGTTCCGCCCGTCGGCCGGGCTCGCCGAGTTGCCCCCCTCGCCGCCCCCCCCCGGGTATTCCCAGTCGAAGTCGATGCCGTCGAACATCCGGTAGGTCTCGAGGAACTTCACCAGCGACGCGGCGAACGTCTCGCGCCCCGTCGCCGTCGAGCAGACGGTGCTGAAGTGGTCGGACAGCGTCCAGCCGCCGACCGCGATGCTGACCCGGAGATGCGGGTACTTCTCCTTGAGCTGGGCGAGTTGGTTGAAGTTGCCCCACACCGTCTGCGTGGCGCGCGGATCCCCCGGCGGGTAGTACCAGAGGTCGGCCTCCCCGCTCACCGTCTCCCCGGCCGGGAAGCGCTTCTCGACGGCGGCGTAGCTGTCGAACAGCGCCACCGTTCCATTGCTCTTGAGGTCGAGGAACGAGTAGATGAGGTGGGTGAGCTTCTCGGCCGGGACGTCTGCGACCTGGAAGTTGCGGCCGTAGATGCCCCACTCGGGGAAGTAGGCCGCCAGCACCCGGTCGTGGCGGGCGATCGGGAGGGTGCCGGGATCGGGGGGCGGCGCGACGTCGTCGTTGACGATCCTGCCGGTGGCCGTGGCCTGCCCGAGCGTGGCGTTCTGCGGGGCGGTGAGCACGAGCGAAAACGTCTCGTCGGACTCGACCTGGGCGTCACCGATCACCGCCACGGCCACCTCCTGCCGTGTCGAGCCGACCGGGAACGTGACCGTGCCGGTGGCCGCGGTGTAATCGCTGCCGGCCGTCGCCGTGCCGTTGGCCGTCGCGTAGCTCACCGTCACGGGCGCCGTCGCCGCCTGCGACAGCGTCACGGCGAACAGCGCCCGCGCCGTCGCCCCCGCGGCCCCCTCCGTCACCGTCGCGCCGGCCACTGTCACCACAGGAACCAGCGGCGCGGGTGGGGGCGTCGTTCCCCCCAACGGCGCGCCGTTGAGCGTCCAATTCGTCGGCGCGGCGACCGTGCTGGCGGTGGTGGTGGCGGAGAACCCGAAGCTCACCGCACCACCGACGGGCACCGCGCCGTTCCAGCCGGCGTCACGGACGACGTAGCTCGTCCCGCCGGACACCGCCGTCCGGCCGTCGATCGTGCCGTTCCACAACGAGCTGATCGACCATGGCGCGGTGAACCCCAACCGCCACCCGGCCAGGGCCGTCAGGCCACCGTTCCTCAACGTCACCTGCCCCTGGAACCCCCCCTGCCACTGGTTGACGATCGAGAACGTCGCCGTCACCCCCTGCCCGGCCGGCGGGGTGTCGTCGTTGGTGATCGTGGCGTGGGCGGTCGACTGCCCGAGCGAAGCCCCCTGCGCCGCGGTGAGCTTGAGCGCGAACGTCTCGTCGGGTTCGACCGTCGCGTCACCGATCACCGCCACGGCCACCTCCTGCCGCGTCGATCCAGCCGGGAACGTGATCGTGCCGGTGGCCGCGGTGTAATCGCTGCCGGCCGTCGCCGTGCCGTTGGCCGTCGCGTAGCTCACCGTCACCGGCGTACTCACTGCCCGGGAGAGCGTCACCGCGAACACGGCCCGGCCGCCGCTCCCGGCGGCTCCCTCGGCCACGCTCGTGCCCGCCACCGACACCACCGGCAGCGCCGGCGCCGTGCCGCCGAGCGCCGCGCCATTGAGCACCCAGCCGGTCGGCGCCGGCGGCAGCACGCCCGCGGTCGGCGGCGTGGCGACGAACCCGAAACCGAGCTTCTTGCCGGCGTCGATCGTCGCGTTCCAGCCGACGTTGGCGACGGTGTAGGTCGTGCCGACGCGCGACACGATCTTCGCGTCCCAGATCGACGTGATCGTCGCCGTCGAGTCGAACGACAGTTTCCAGTCGGGGATCGCGGCGGCGGTCTGGTTGTCGAGCGTGATCGCCCCCTGGAAGCCGCTGCCCCAGAAATCGCTCACCGAGTAACCGGGCACGACGCCGGCGAGCAGGGCCCGCGATTCGAGTGACTCGCACGCCAACCGTTCCCGGCCCGCGAGGCGGGTCGCCGAGCGTCGCTGCTGCCGCGTCGCCCGGGGAGCCGCCCCGCTGCGGGGGGCGGCGTCGTCATTGCCGAAGAATCGACCGTGGAACCATGCGCGCGAGAATATGGGGGCCTCCGTTCATGGATGGAGTTCCGGACAGGAGAAGAGACCGGTCCACCTTCCAGAGCGGCTGCCCCCACGCGCCACGCTCCCGGACCGGTTCCTCCATTCCTACACCCGTTCGCCACCGCCGCAAGCAACAGGCGCGCAGATTCGGCGCGGTGTCGCGTTGAATCCCGGCGTGGCGGCGGCGTCAGTCGCCCGCCGCACCGGCCTTCGCGGGGCGTGCGGGCGCGGCGCGCTCGTTGGCCGTCGGCAGCTTCGCGCCGACCCGCTCCCGCCATGCCACCAGCCGGCGGTGCAAGTCGGCGGCACGGGCCGGCTCGCGCTCGGCGAGGTTCCGCGTTTCGCCGGGGTCGGCGGCGAGGTCGTAGAGCTCGAGGCGGCCATCCTCGAAGAACTCGAGCAGCTTCCAGTCGCCGGCGATGATCGAACCGACCGGGGTCGTCCGCCACGTGCCACGGCGCTCGTCGGCGCCGAGGTAGCCGGGGAAATGCTGGTAGATCCCGTCGCGGTCGAGCGTCGCCCGGGGATCACGGAGCAGGGGCACGAGACTCACGCCGTCGAGCCGCTGCGCCGGTGGCCGCGCGCCGGCGATCTCCAGGAGCGTGGGGAACACGTCGACGTGGATCGTCGGGACGCTGCAGGTCGCGCCGGCCGGCGTGACCCCGGGCCAGGAGACGAGCAGCGGGACGCGCGTGCCCCCTTCGTAGAGGCTCCCCTTGCCGCTCCGCAGGGGAAGGTTGTCGGTCACGCCACCCGACTCGCGGAGCCCCTCGCGGACGTAGCCACCGACGCCGCCATTGTCGCTCGAGAAGATCACCACCGTGCGCCGCGCGATCCCCGACTCCTCGAGCTGGCGGCGGATTCGCGCCACGCTCTCGTCGACGCTGGCGATCATCGCCGCGTAGACCGGGTCGTGGTGGCCGCCGACGGCGGGGAGGTCGCGGAACCGCGCGACGAGATCCTCCTTGGCGTCGTGGGGCCCGTGGACGGCGAAGTGCGGGACGTAGAGGAAGAACGGCTCCGCCGCATGGCGGCGGATGAAGTCGCAGGCCCGGTCGGTGAGGAAGTCGGCGAGGTACTCCCCTTCGGGATGGTCGACCGGCGGCTTGGTCACGAAGCCGAAGTGCTTCCCCATTGTCACCAGCGCCTCGTCGAACCCGCGGGCCAGCGGATGGTGGTCGTCGTCGTCGCCGAGGTGCCACTTGCCGAACAGTGCGGTGGCCCGCCCCGCCCCGCGCAGGGCGTCGGCGAGCGTCTGGCGGTCGAGCGGCAGCTTGACGACGTTGTCGACCGGCCGTAGCGGCCGTGCCGACCAATCGAACCGGTCGATGCCGCCGACGGTGTAGACGCCGGTCCGTGGCGGGTACTGGCCGGAGAGGAGCGCCGCACGGGTCGGCTGGCAGTTGGGGCAGGAGTGGTGCGACAAGAACCGCATTCCGTCGGCCGCGAGGCGATCGAGCGCCGGCGTCCGGTAGTAGCCCGAGCCCTGCACCGCCAGGTCGGTCCAGCCGAGGTCGTCGGCGAGGATGAACACGACGTTCCACGGCGCGCCGGTCGCGTCGTGCGCGGCGGCCGAGGCCGCCGGTGGCGGGTATTCGAGCGCCTCGGTCTCGCCGCGGATCACCGCCAGGGCATGGGCGGCGATGTCGCCGGGGTAACGGACGGCGGCGGGGCGCTTCTCCGCGGGGTCCTGTTCGGGCCGGGCGAGGAACCGGGCGAGGACCGGCGCGAGCGGCGCCGCGGTCCTGCCGAGCCGGTCGACGACGTTGCCGGCCGCGACGGCGCACCACGGATCGGGCCCCTCGATCCGCCGACCGAGTGCCGCCAGGGCCTCGGGCACCGCACCGGCTGCGGCGAGCCCCTCGGCGGCGGCCACCTGGACCGGACCGCTCGGGTCGTCGAGGAGCGGGCGCAGCGCCGCGGCGAGGCGACCCTGGAGGTCGGCATCGCGACCGGCGCGCTTGGCGAGCATCGCCAGCCCCTGCGCGGCCCACCAGCGGACCGGCTCGGCGGAATCGGCACCGAGTGCCGCGAGGCGCGGGAGCGCCTCCGCGTCGCGCTCGGCCGCCAGCCAGGCGGCGTCGAGCGCGCGCACCGCCGGGAACCGGTCTTCGTCACGGGCGGCGGCGAACCCCTCGGACGCCGAGCCCTCGGGAACGAGGCCGTTGTCGCGGATCCGGCGCATCTGCCCGCGGAGCGCCCCGCGGAGGCGCTCGAGCGTCGCGGCGTGCGCCGGATCGGCGGCGAGGTTCACCGTGCTGCCGGGGTCGGCATCGATGTCGTACAGTTCCTCGGTCGGCTTCTCGCCCCAGTAAGCTGCCGTGGCGGCGGTGAGCGTGCCGGCGCGGGCCTCCCGGGCCCACGAGCGGTAGCCGCGGGCGCGGAACATGTAGGCCAGCGGCTGGACGAAGGGGAGGTCGGGGCGGAAGTTGCGGATGTAGAGCCAGCGCCGGTCCATCACCGCGCGGACCATGTCGAGCCGTTCGTCCATCCGGTCGCGCGTGGTGAACACGTACTCGTTGGCAACGCGGGACGGCCCGGCGAACGGCCGGCCGGCGAGCGCTTCCGGGATCGGCACGCCGGCGAGCGCCAGCACGGTCGGCGCGAAGTCGACGAAGCCGACGGGGTCGGCGATCCGGCTCCCCGGCGCCGCGGGGGCGAGGTGGGCCCACTTCGGCGGGAAGCGCACGATCAACGGCACGCGCGTGCCGCTGGAATGGAGGAAGCGCTTGCTCCGCGGAAGGACGCCGCCGTTGTCGCCGTAGAAGAACACGATCGTGTCGTCGGACTCCCCCGACGCCTCGAGCTCGGCGAGCTTCTCGGCGATCTGCCGGTCGAGCAGCGCGATCCGGTCATACTGCCGTGCCAGGTCGGCGCGCAGCTCGGGCGTGTCGGGCAGGTAGGGGGGGAGCGTCACCGCCGCCGGCGGCGTGGCCGCGAACGGCAGCTCGTCGGTCTCGGGAAACAGACAGCTCTCGTGGGTCGTCTCGTGGTTGAAGACGGCGAAGAACGGGCGCCGTGGATCGGCCCGATCGCGGTAGGTGGCGCGCTTCGACGAGGCGTCCCAGGTCGCGGCGAGATCGAGCGCGGTGTTGTAGTCGGTCTTGGCGTTGTTGGTGGCGTGGTAGCCGGCGCGGCGCAGCAGCTCGGGAAAGCCGGCGACGCCCGGGGGAAGCGTGGCGCTTGCGCGCATGTGCTGGGCCGGCCCGCAGGCGGCGGCCGGCAGCCCGGTGACGAGCGTGAACCGCGACGGCGCGCAGACCGGCTGCGCATAGCAGCGCTCGAAGACGACCCCCTCGGCGGCCAACCGGTCGAGCACCGGGGTGCGGGCGAGGGCGTCGCCGTAGCAGCCGAGGCGCGGGGGGAGATCCTCGGCGACGAGCCAGAGGATATTGGGCCGCTCGGCAGCCGCGGCCGGCACGGCCACGAGCAGCACCGCCGCGCAGGTAAACAGCGCCCGGGGAATCCTCATCGCGTCTCCTTGCCGGCCGGGGCCGGCTGGTCGGCGAACCGGAACGGGTCGTCGAGCCGCTCCATCTCGGCGAGCAATTCCCGCTCCAGTTCCGCACGCACATTCGCGACGGCCGGGTCGGCGGCCCGGTTGCCACCGGGCACCCGGCCAAAGCGCCCCGTGAGCGCCGTGACCTCGGCCCCAGCATGCTCGGCGAGCAGTTCGTGCGGATTGGCGGCGAGGTCGAAGAGCTGCGTTTCGACGACCGCCGCGGGGCCGGACTGGTACTTGACCAGCTTCCAGTCGCCGCGTCTGAGGCTGCGGATCCCGGGCTTCGCCCCGCCGCAGTAGGCGCCGTAGAGGCGGTCGCGCACCCGGTCGACCTCGCCGCGGAGCACCGGGAGGAAGCTCCGCCCCTCGTTCGTCGCGGGGACGAGGATGCCGGCGATGTCGCAGGCCGTGGCCAGCAGGTCGAGGAGGTAGACGTTGCCAGGGGCACGCGACCCGGGGCGGACGCCTGGCCCCTTCACGACCAGCGGGACGCGCCAGGTGTGCTCGTAGAGGTTCTGCTTCCCCTGGAGGCCGTGCCGGCCGATGGCGATGCCATGGTCGGAGGTGTAGATCACCCACGTGTCGGCCAGCTGCCCGGTCGCCTCGAGCCGGTCGAGGACGCGGCCGAGCTGGGCGTCGATGTTCGCACTGCAGGCGAACTGCCTGCCGATCTCGTTGCGGATCGTGCGCTCGTCGCGCCGCTCCCACACGCCGCTGACGGCGATCTCGTCGCGGACGCGCATGTCGGTGTCGTCGAAGGGATGGCGCGGGAGCCAGTTGACCGGCAGCGGCGGCGCACGGGCCCCGGGCGCCGGGAGCGTGGCAGGGTCGGCGTGGTTGGAGGCGCCGTAGCGGGCGAGGAGCTCCGGCGTGCCGTCGCGCGTGTCGTGGGGATGGGAGAAGCCGAAGAAGACGAAAAACGGATCGTCGTCGCCCGCCGCCGCGCGCCCGTCGAGCCAGGCGAGCACCTGCTCGGCGTGCCAAGCGCTCCCGTCGTCGGCCGAGCCGCCGCGCTTCGTGGCGTCGCGCCGCGTCGTGAACAGCCGGTCGGCCCCCTCGTAGCTGTTGCCCTGCTTGCAGGTCCGCATCGTGTCGTAGCCGGCCCGGTTGAAGACGGCGGCCAGCGACTGCTCGGCGATGTCGGGGGGACAGCGCGCGGGCCCGGCGGGCGCCGCGCGGCGGCCGCCGGGGCCGATCGGGAGGTGCCACAGTGTTCGCCCGGTCATCAGCATGTGGCGGCTCGGCGTGCACACCGCCCCGGAGAACGACCCCATGTGGTAGGCGGCGTCGATCACCATCCCCCCGCGCGCCAGCCGGTCGATGACCGGCGTCTCGAGGCGCGAGGCGGGGTCGTAGCAGCGCAGGTCGAACGGCGACTGGTCGTCGACGACGACCAACAGGATGTTGGGACGCCGACCGGTGCCGGCGCCGCGCCGGGCGCGGGCAGCGGCGTCGGCGAACGGCAGCGGCCAGTCGGGATGGGGAACGTGCTCTCGGTCGAGGAGCGCCTCGAGACGGGCGACGATCTCCGGCCGCGCCGCTGCCAGGTCGTGTGCCTCGCCGGGATCGGCCGCGAGGTCGTAGAGCTCGGTCGGCCGCGCCTCGTCGGCGCGGTCGCGGCCGGCAGCGCGGCGGATCGCCTTCCACTCTCCGTCGCGGCCGGTGGCGAGGACCGCCTGCCAGCGCGCCTCGGTGAGCTCGCGGTACAGGATCCGCTCCGCGGGCGCTGGCGCGGCGCCGGTGAGCGGCCCCGCGAGGCTCGTGCCGTCGAGCCCGGCGGGAATCCGGTCACCGAGCCCGGCCAGGTCGAGGAGCGTCGGCAGCCAGTCTTCGCAGCCGGTCGGTGTCTCGATCCGCCGGCCGGCGGGGATCCGCCCGGGCCAGACGACCGCCGTCGGCACGCGCAGGCCCCCTTCGTATGGCGAGCCCTTCCAGTCGCGCAGCGCCCCGTTGCTCCGCAGCCGCGGCGTGTCCAACCCACCGACGCCCGGCATCGTCGCGCCGTTGTCGCTGGTGAACACGAAGATCGTGTCGTCGGCCAGGCCCAGCTCGCCGAGGAGGGCGACCAGCCGTCCGACCTCACGGTCGAGCCGCGTGACCATCGCCGCAAACGTCGCCAGCGGCCGGCGGCAGGGAACGTAGCCCTTGCCGCCGAGGTAGGGGGTCTCGTCGGCGAAGACGCGCTCGTACTCCGCCAGCGACGGTTCGTCGGCGGGCACCTGGAGGGCGACGTGGGGCACCGTCGTCGGGACGTAGAGAAAAAACGGCTCGGCGGCGTGGGCGCGGACGAACGCCAACTGCTGCTCGGCGATCAGGTCGGCCGAGTAGGTCGTGCCGAGGAAGGGGGCAAACGCCTCGCGTCCCGGAGGGGGATCGGCCGGCACCGTACCCCCGCGCGGGACGGCGGGATTGTCGACCGCGACGCGCTGGCGGTCGCTCCACAGATGCTGCGGGTAATAGGTATGGGCCTCGCGCTGGCAGTTGTAGCCGAAGAACCGCTCGAAGCCGCAGTCGAGCGGCTCGGAGCCGCTCCCCGGCGCCCCCAGGCCCCACTTCCCGAACGCGCCGGTGGCGTAGCCGGCGGCGCGAAACAGGCCGGCGAGCGTCGTCGTGCCCGGGGGGAGCGGCGCCTGCCCTTCGGGTTTGACCTCGCGGTTGCTGCGCACCGCGCCGTGGCCCGGATGCCGGCCGGTCATGAGCACGCAGCGGCTCGGCGCGCAGACGGCGCTGCCGGCCCAGTGGCGGGCGAGCACCGTGCCGCGGGCGAACAGCGCGTCGATGTGCGGCGTGCGGATCTCCCCGGCGCCGAGGCAGCCGAGGTCCCCCGTGCCGAGGTCGTCGCAGAGGAAGAAGACGACGTTCGGCGGCCGGGCCGCGGGGGCCGCGGCCACCGGCACTGCCTGGAGCGCGCAGCACACCGCGGCGGCGAGCAGCGGGATCGAACGGCTCATGCGGCGGTTCTCCACGGAGGCTTCAGCGGTTCCCCGGCCGCTCCCCGAGGAGCATCCCTTCGATCGCCGCCTCGACGGTCGGATGGCGGACGCCCGCGGCACCGGGATGGACCAGTTCACACGCCACGCCGACCTCCGCGAGGCGTTCGGCGAGCTTGACGCCGAAGTTGGCGGTGTGCGTCGGGTCCTTTTGCTCCTCGCCGAGGGCCGGCGGCGCGGCGTAGTAGAGGGCGACGGGCGGATCGTCGGCGGAGACCAGCGCGTAGGGCGAGTACTCGGCGATCCAGGGGAGGATCCGCTCCCGGGCCGCGAGGAACTCGGCGAACTGCGCGTCGCGCTGCTGCGGATCCCTCATGAAGCCGAAGGCATGGCCGCCGTAACGGCTGTTGGGGGTCCAGGCCTTCATCTGCGCCGGATCGAGCGTCGTCTGGGCGCCGGTGACGGCGGCGCCAAGGAGGCGCGTCGACTGCCGGGCCACCGGGTCGGCGGCGGCCGGATCGGCGAGGTCGTCGTGGAACGCCAGCCACAGGCTCGTGCACGCCCCCGCCGACCCGCCGCTGGCGACCACGCGCCGGGGGTCGATGGCGAATTCCGCCGCCCGGTACCGGATCGTCTGGAGCGCGCGGGCCGCGTCGTGGAGCGGGGCCCGGACCGGCGGCTCGATGCCGGCATCCATCGCCTCCTTGATGAACCGGTACTCGACGCTCGCCACCGAAATCCCCTTGTCGAGCAGCGCCGGAAGCATCGGCGCCAGGCCGTTCAAATGCTCGCCGGCGTTCCAGCCGCCGCCATGGATGAACAACAGCAGCGGCGCCGGCTCGGCGGCGCTCGCGCCGGGGGCCGACCAGAAATGGAACACCTGCTTGGGATGGTCGCCGTAGGGGACGTCGGCGCGCGACGGCGGCGGCGCTGCCGCCGCTTCCTTCGCCTTGCGGCGCTGCGCGGCCGACTGCCGCGCGGGCGCCGGCGGCGGAGGCGCATCGGCGCTCACGGTCGCCGCCGTCGCCTCGGCGCCGAACTGGCGGACGAACGCCGTCTTGAACGGATTCTCCGCCGGACCGTCGCGGTCTTCGTTGACCAGATCGCCCTGGACGCTCCGCCACCAGTCGAGGTAGGTCGTGATCAACCGCGCACGGAGCGCCGGCTCGCGGGCCGACAGGTCGGTCGTCTCGCCGGGATCGGCCGCGGTGTCGAACAGTTGCCACGATTCGTCGCGGCCGCCGACGTTGACCAGGCTCCATCGCCCCTCGCGGACCCGGCAGTTGGCCAGGGCGCTGTCGGCCGCCTTCCCGCGCTCCCAGCGGCCGACGTGGGTGAACAGCGCCCGGTCGGGCCACGGCGCGCCCCGATCGAACAGCAGCGGCACGAGGCTCCGCCCCTCGAGCCGGCCGGCGACTTCCGCGGGGATCTCGACTCCGGCCAGTTCGCAGAGCGTCGGCAGGACGTCGATGTGGGCGGTGACGGCCGGAACGTCGACGCCGGCCGGCAGCGTCTTCGGCCAGCGCCACAGGCTCGGCACGCGCGTCCCGCCGCGCCACGGGCTCCCCTTGGCGCCGCGCATCCCGGCGTTCCACACGGTGTGGCCGGTGGCGGAGCCATTGTCGGTCGTGAACACCACCAGCGTGTCGTCGGCGATCCCCCACTCGTCGAGCTTGGCGAGCAGCCGGCCGACGTTGGCGTCGATATTCGCAATCATCCCGTAGAACTTCGCGATCGCGGCGCGCTTGCCGGGATCGGCGCGGCCCTGGTCGTCGAGCGCCGCGAGGTAGGGTTCGTCGCTCCCCGGCGGGCAGTCGAGCGGCCCGTGGGGGGCGTTGGGGGTGAGATAACAGAAGAACGGGGCTCCCGAACCACGGCGCGAGTCGATCCATTCCAGTGCCGCGTCGAAGAACACGCCGGTGCAGTAGCCCTTCGTCTTCACGAACGTGCCGTCGCTGCGGACCACCGGATCGACGTAGCGGTTGCCCGGCGCGTCGCCGCAGCTCCCGGGATAGCTCTGGCCGATGCCTCCGGCGCCGTGGATGAAGACGCGGTCGAAGCCGCGCTTCCCCGGCTGGCGGTCGTCCTCGTCGCCGAGGTGCCACTTGCCGAAGATCCCGGTCGCGTAGCCGGCGGAGCGGAGCAAATCCGGCAGCGTCGTCGCCCCGGGAGCGAGCCGCTCGCGCTCGAGGATCGTGTGGGTCACGCCGGAGCGGAATTCGTGGCGGCCGGTCAGGAGCGCGGCGCGCGTGGGGGAGCAGGTCGGGCTGGCGTGAAACTCGGTCAGCCGCACGCTCTCGGCGTGGAGCCGGTCGAGGGACGGGGTGCGGATCACGGGGTTGCCGTGGGCGGCGATGTCGCCGTAGCCCTGGTCGTCGGTCATCACGTAGATGATGTTCGGCCGCCGCCCGGGGCGCGCCGCCGCGGGCGGCGGTCGGTCGGGCAGCGTGTCGTGGGGGCGCGTGCCGGTGCCGACGCGGTGCGTAAGCGAGTCGCCGAGCTCGGCGCGGCAGGCCTCGGCGAAACGCTCGAGCCGGTCGACCACGTCGGGATGCGCCGCGGCGGCGTCATGCCGCTCGCCGGGATCGGCGTCGAGATCGAACAGCATCCGCTCGACCGGCAGCGCCTTGTATTTCCCCGGGGTGCCCCCTGCCCCCGGTTCCTGGCCGGCCATCGTCCGCGCGGTGTGGGGGAGCATCAGCTTCCAGTTTCCCTGGCGCACCGCCTGGAGCTGGTTGTCGGCGTACCAGAAGCCGTAGGACGCCTCGGCAGCCCGGGGATCGGCCGCGCCGCGGAGGCTCGCCAGCCGGTCCTGGCCGTCGATCGGCCGACCGCCGACGAGGCACCGGCCGGCGGCGTCGTGAGGCAGCGCGGCGCCTGTCAGCGCCGCGATCGAGGGCAGCAGGTCGATCGTCATCAAGGGCGCCGTGCAGGTGCTGCCGGCGGGGATCACGCCCGGAAGCCGCGCCACGCACGGCACGCGCACACCCCCCTCGAACACCGTCCCCTTCCCCTCGCGCAGATCGCCGGCACTCCCCCCATGGTCGCCGTAGGAGAGCCAGGGGCCGTTGTCGCTGGTGAAGATCACCAGCGTGTCGTCGGCATGGCCCGTGCGCTCGAGGGCCCCGAGCAGGGCGCCGACCGAGGCGTCGATCTCGGTGAGGACGTCGCCGTACAGCCCGTCGGCGGACTTCCCGCGATGTGCCTCGCCGGCGAACAGCGGCACGTGCGGCATCGAGTGGGCCAGATACAGGAAAAACGGCTTGTCACCGCGGCCAACGCGCTCGAGAAAATCGACCGCCCGGGCGGTGTAGCGCGCGGTGAGCGTCGCCTGGTCCTCGGGGCCGACGTCGGCGTCGACCACCGTCTCGCCGTCGAACAGCGGCAGCGGCGGGTAGCTTCCCGGCTTCGCCTCGGGGTGGTGCGGCCACATGTCGTTGGAATAGGGGAGCCCGAAATACTCGTCGAACCCGTGGCGCGACGGCAGGAACGGCGGGTGGTGGCCGAGGTGCCACTTGCCGACGGCGGCCGTCGCATAGCCGCGCGCCGCGAGCAGCTCGGCAAGTGTCGTCTCGGCGGCGGCGATCCCATGGCGGGCGCTCGGGCCGAGCGCCCCGGCGATCGACACCCGGTTGGGATAGCAGCCGGTGAGCAGCGCGGCGCGCGACGCCGAGCAGACCGGCTGGGCGACGTGGAAATCGGTGCAGCGCGTCCCTTCCCTGGCGATGCTGTCGATGTGCGGCGTGGCGGCGCGGGTGCCGCCGTAGCAGCCGAGGTCGCCGTAGCCGAGATCGTCGGCGAACACGATCACCACGTTCGGCGGTCGTCGCGGGCTGCCAGGCGGTGCCGGCACCGCCGCGGCCGGCGGCACCGTGGCCGGCGGTTCGGCCGCCAGCGCCGCGCACTCCGCCGCGGTCTCCTCCCAGCGGCGGGCCAGCGCCGCGACGCGCTCGGGCTGTTCGCCGGCGCGGTCGTGCGTCTCGCAGCGGTCGGTGGCGAGATCGTAGAGTTCCCACGGATCTCCCTTGGCGGCGACGAGTTTCCAGTCGCCGACGCGCACCGCGCGGTGCCCTTCATGGCACCACCACAGGCTCTCGTGCGCCGGCGGCGCCGCCGCATCGGCGAGTGCCCGGAGGAAGCTGCGGCCCTGCAACGGTGGCACGGCCACGGTGCCCCCGGGCTGTGCGGGAGGCGGGTCACGGGGCGGGATCCCGGCCGCTTCGAGGACCGTCGGTGCGACGTCGATCAGATGCACGGGCTGTGTGCGTAGGCCCCCACCGGTGCCGATCCGCGCCGGCCAGTGGACGATCCACGGCGAGGCGATGCCCCCTTCGTGGACCCAGGTCTTGTGCCGACGAAACGGCGTGTTCGCACAGCTCGACCAGCCCGGGCCGAGGCAGAGGAACGTCGGCCGGGAGCCCGGCGCCGCCGTCCGATCGTGCCCCTCGCCACGGACCATGATCTCGGCCGAGGCGCCGTTGTCGCTGGCGAAGATGATGAGCGTGTTGGCGAGCCGGCCGGCGGCTTCCAGCCGGCCGATGATCCGCCCGATCTCGCGATCCATCGACTCGACCATCGCGGCGTGGATCGCCATCTTCCCCGCCTGGAACTCACGCTGCTCGGCCGTGAGCGAGTCCCACGGCAGCGGCCTGTCGATCTCCCCCGGACCGAGCGCCTCGAACGCCTTGGGAAACTGATATGGGGGCCCGATCGCAGGCTCCATCGCCGCCGGGACGGTCGTCACGAGCCCCGCGGCGGCGATCCTGCCCTGACGCTCCTTCTGGATGGCGTTCCACCCGGCCCGGTAGCGGGCCCCGACGGCGGCGATCCGCTCCGCGGGTGCCTGGAGCGGAAAGTGTGGCGCGGTGAAGGCGACGTAGTGGAAGAAGGGGCTGGCCGCATGGTCCCGGAGGTGCTCGTCGAGGCACGAGACCGCATGGTCGCCGATGGCGGTCGTCGCATAGAAGTCCTCTCCGGCGGTGATCGGCTGGCCGCCGTCGGTGATGCCGGTGGCGTCGAAGAAGTTGCTCTGGCCCTTGCCACCGACGTCGAGCGAGCGGGCGAACCCGCTGGCACGCGGATCGCCATCGACGTGCCATTTGCCCGAGTGGTACGCGCGGTAGCCGGCCGGCGCGAGGAGCTGCGGCAGCAGTTTCGCCCACCGGGGTCGCGTGCCCTGGTTGCCGCCCTTGCCGCCGCCCGCAGCCGGGCCAGCTCCAACCGGCAGAGCGTCGCGGTTGACCGACTGGGCGTAGTACCCGGTGAGCAGCGCCGCGCGGCTCGGCCAGCAGCGCGACGTGGAATAGCCCTGCGTGAACCGCACGCCGCCGGCCGCGAGACGGTCGAGTTGCGGCGTGGCGATCTCACCGCCGTAGGCGCCGACGTCGGAGAAGCCGAGGTCGTCGGCGAGGATCACGAGCACGTCGGGGGGGCGGTCGGCGGCGCGGGCCGGCGGTGAGCCACCGTCACCAGTGGCTCCGGCGCCGACGAGCGCCGCCACCAGCGCCGCCATGCGACCACACCGTCGCCGCCATCGGTTCATCGTCTGTCCTCCCAGGGCTGCGGACGGTATCGACGGTCAGCGGCTCACGGTCGCCGCCTTCACGTCGGCGCGCGGCGTGAACCGTTCCGCCACCAACCCAGCCAGCTCGGCCACGGTGGCGGCATGGGCCGGATCGGCGGCGAGATTGGTCAGCTCGTGTGGGTCGGTGTCGTGGTCGTAGAGTTGGCGGCCGGTCGTCGTGCCCGCGGCATCGTGCCACTCCGTGTAGCGCCAACGGCCGCGGCGCACGCTCTGCCCGCCACCCCCGGGGTTTTTCGCCCCACCGCGCGTCACCTGCGTGAAGGCCGGACGGTCGGGAAAACCGGCGACGTCACCGCCGTCACTCACCAGCGCCCCCAGGCTACGGCCATCGAGCCCCGGCGGCGGCGCGACTCCGGCCAGGTCGCAGAGCGTCGGCGCCAGATCGATCAGTTCCACGGTGTGGTCGCGCACGCCCCGGGCCCCACCCGGCGCCGCGATCACCAGCGGCACCCGGGCGCTCTCCTCGAACAGGCTCATCTTCTGCCACAGCCCGTGCTCGCCGAGGTGGTAGCCGTGGTCGCTGGTGAAGACCACGATCGTGTCGTCGGCGAGGCCGAGGCGGTCGAGCGCCCCGACCACCTTGCCGACCTGCTCGTCGACGAAGCTCACGCTGGCGCGGTAAGCCTGCAGCGCCTCCCGGCCGAGATCCCCGACGAGCCGGACCTGCTCCTTCTTACGGCTGCCGAGCGCCGCGGCGGGCACGTGGGCGTCGTGGTCGGCGGGCACCTCGGGAGGGAGGACCGAGTCGAGCGGGTGGCGGGCGAAGAATTCCTTGGGCGCCACGTAGGGGGTGTGCGGCCGGTAGAAGCCGACGGCGAGGAAGAACGGCGTCTTGTCGCGGGCGAAGGCCTCGAGCCGGCGCTCGGCATGGGCCGCGCCAATTGCATCGGTCTGCTCGGCGGGATCGCCGTCGGCGGCCAGCCAGCTCACCGTGCCGCCGAATTGGCCGGGCACGAGCGAGAAGATCCGCCCCTCGTCGGCGACGTCGCGCCCCTTGGGATTGAACACCGCGTCCCAGCTCTGTGGATCGTCGAGGCCATCGGTACCGATCTGCCGGGGCACGCCGTAGTGGTAGAGCTTCCCGACCCGCTCCACCCGGTAGCCGGCGGCGCGGAACGCCTGCGGCAGCGTCACGATCCCCGGATCGACGGTGCGGAAGTGGACGGTGTTGTCGAGGACGGTCGTCCGCTGCGGCCGCCGTCCGGTGAGCATGCTCGCCCGCGACGGATTGCACAGCGGAAACTGGCAATACGCGCGCCCGAAGCGCACGCCCCGCGCTGCCAGGCGATCGATCGCCGGCGACTTCGCCGCGGCGTCGCCATACGCCCCCAGCGCGCAGCACAGGTCGTCACACATCACGAGGAGGACGTTCTTGCGGCCGCTGGCAGCGGCCTTCGCCGGCGCATCGCGGATCTCGTCGAGGAGCTTGGCGTAGCCCGCCTTGCGTTCCTCGGCGTTCTGCGTCCGCAGGGCCACCAACTGCGGCCGCCAGCGCCGGGCCCAGCCGGGATCGGCCTTGATCCGCTCGTCGGCCTTGGCGCGGAGCGCCCCATGATCGGCGCTGGTGGCGGCGCAGGCGGCGGCGACGACACTGCGCAGGTATTCGGCCGCCTGGACCTCCGGATTGGGCGTGGCCGGGGCGTCGAATCTCCCCAGCGCCCAGGCGATCCCCTCGACGAGATGCTTCTGGAACGTCGGGTCCTTCCAGGTGGAGTCGTTGTGGCCGAGGTTCGTCGAGAACAGCCGCCCCTTGCCGACTTCGCGGATCCAGCTCACCGGGACGTGCCACGGTTCCTTCGGGTTGCTCGCAGCCATGTCGAGGCTGAGCAGGACGCGGACGTTCTCCGGCACGTAGCGCTGGTCGTACTGGTAGATCTCGTCCTTCCAGCGGAAGCGCTCGGGAAACATCGCCACGAGGCGGTGGCCCGGCTCGTCGACCACGAACCCGTGTTCGCCCCCGGCGTTCCACGGATGGCCGGCAAACGCCCCGCCGATGAATTCGACGTAGGCATCGGAGCGCTTGAGCGTGTCGGTGGCGGCGTGGACGCCGATGAACGCCTTCCCCGACCGCACCCAGTCGAGGAACGCCGGCAGATCGGGGATCGGCAGGTCGTCGCCGGTCGTGCTCGCGAAGATCACGCCGTCGAACTGGGCCAGCGCCTCCGGCGCGAACGCCTTGGCGAACTGCTCCTCGAGTCCCGCAAACCACGCCGCGTCGGCGGCGCCGTGGCGCGCGAGCGCCTCCTTGTGGGCCGCCTGCTGCTTCTCCCAGTCGGCATCCGCCGTGCCGTCGGCCCGCTTCGGCTCCGGCGGCCGCCCCGGCCGCCCCGGCGGCAGGCGGAGGAAATCGACGTGGAACAGGCCGCTCTCCCGGCCGAGCTGCTCGAGGACCGGCTCGGCGGTGGCGATCGACCCGTGGCGAAAGCCGGTGGTCACCGTCACCACCAGCAGGCGGGCCGGCTCGGCGGCCCGCGCGGCCGTGGCGGCCACCAGCAGGGCGCCGACGACGGCTGCACCCCGGCAGCGGGAACGACGCAGACGGTTCATCGACAGCCTCCTGGAATCGGCACGGGGAAAACGACGCCGGCGGTCAGGTGCCGGCGATGCACCACAGGCTGTCGTGCGTCCGCAGGTAGATCCGGCCGTCGACGCACACCGGCGTGGCGACGGTCATCTCGTCGACACTGCCGCCGCCGATCACCTTGAAGCCGTCGGCGACGTCGATCACCGCCGCCGCCCCATCCTCGCGGATGACGACGAGCCGGTCGCCGACGAGGACCGGCGAGGCGCTGTAGGCGTTGCGGTTGCGCTCGACGTCGCCGCTCCACACGGTCGTGCCGGTGGCGGCGTCGAGGCAGGCGACCGTCCCCTTGTCGGTGCAGACGTAGACCTTGCCATCCTTGGCCGTCGGCGTGGGGACGTCGGCGCCGAGGTCCTTCCGCACCCAGGCGACGTGCGTCGTCGTCACGTCCCCCGTCCCGCCGCGGCGGATCGCGGTCAACGTGCTGCCGCGGGCGTACGGGGCGATCACGAGGTCGCCGGCGATCACCGGCGAGGCGATCGAGCGGAAGAACCGTTCGCCCCCCGGATTGAGCCCGCCGACGCGCCACAGTTCGCGGCCGTCGGCGGCATCGTGGGCCGTGACATGGTCGGCGCCGAGGACCACGAGCATCTCGGCCGGTTCCCCCTTCGCGGCATCACCGGCGACGACCAGCGGCGTCGAGTAGCTCTGCGCCGCCTCCTCCGGGGCGCCGAGGAGCCGGTCTTGCTTCCAGAGCAGTTTGCCCGTCTGCCGGTCGAACGCCGCCAGGTAGCTCGGGCCGCTTTGCATCACCGCCACGACCACCGCCTTGGCCGACAGCACCGGCGACGTGCCGAGGTCCCACCACAGCGTGTCCTCGCCGAACTGCTCCTGGAGATTCGTCTTCCACACCACCGCGCCGTCGGCGAGATCGAGGCAGGCCAGCTCGCCACTCTTGAAATAGACCCACACCTGCCGGCCGTCGGTGACCGGCGAGGAGTTGGCCCCGGTGGCTTTCTTGTGCTTCCCCGCCTTGGCAGTGCCGAGGCTTCTCCGCCACGCCGCCTTGCCGTCGCGCGTGTAGCACAGCGCGGCATCCTGGCCGTCGATCGTGCAGGTGAGGACGAGCCTGTCGCCCCACACCGCCGGTGTGCTCGCCCCGAAACCGGGGAGCGCGACTTTCCAGCGGACGTTCTCGGTCGGGCTCCAGCGGGTCGCATACCCCGTCCCCGTGGCGACCCCGTCACCCGCCGGCCCGCGCCAGTTGGGCCAGGTGCCCGCCGGGGGCGCCTCGCCCCCTGCCACGCTCGAGAGCGTGCACACCGCCACGCACAGCCAACCACCCGAAACGCCGCGGCGCACCATCTCACTCTCCTCCCCCGGGGTTCGCCGGCGACGCCGGCGGAAACGGATTCCACCATGCGTCGAGCACGCCCCGCAACTCCCGCACCACGTCGGGGTGACCGCCGGCGACGTCGGTCGCCTCGGTCGGATCGGCGGCGACGTCGTACAGCTCGCTCTGCCCGCGCGCGAGCCTAACGCGCGATTCGGTGTCGACCAGCCGCCCCTCGGGCGGCACCGTCGCGGCGGGCCGGTCGGCCGACACCGGCACGATCAGCTTCCACTCGTCGCGGACGACGAACCGCCACAGCAAGCTCCGCGCCGGGTCATCGGCGTCGACGAGCGTGTGGGTGAAGCACTCGCCGAACACCTCCTTCCGCGCCGCCACCGCGGCCGGATCGAGGAGATCGACACCCCGCAGCCCGGCCGGTGCCGCCACGCCACAGGCGGCAAGCACCGTGGGGAGGATATCGACGCTCGACACCGGCGTCGCGCACGAGCCCGGAGCGATCCGCCCCGGCTGGCGGAGCATGATCGGCGTCCGCAGGCCGCCGTCGTAGGGGGAGAGCTTGGAGCGCGGCGCGAAGCGCGGGTTGTCGGGCGATTGGATCCAGCCGTTGTCGGTCACATAGACGACCAGCGTGTCGGCGGCGAGCCCCTCGCGGTCGAGGAAGTCGAGCAGCTCACCGACCGTCCGGTCGAACCGTTCGACGTTGCCCCAGTAGCGCGCCACATGGTCGCTCGGCGCACGCGTGCGGTAGTGCTCGACCAGCTCGGCCGGCGGGTCGTGGGGATCATGGGGCAGCATCGGCGCGTACCAGACGAAAAACGGCTTCCCCGCCCTGTGTGTCGCGCGGACGAAGTCCTCGATCGGCGCCATCGTCTTGCGGCCGATCGCCAGGCCGTCGTCGCCATGGCGCTCGCCGCGCGTCATTCCGGCGGTGAACCCGCCGCGGCGGAAATCCCCCTGCCACCACTTCCCCGTCTGGAGGCTGTCGTAGCCGGCCGCGGCCAGGAGCTTGGGCAGCGTCGGGAAGGCGTCGAGCTTGCGGTTCATCGCCTCGCGGCCGGCGGCGAACGCGGCCTTCGCCGCGGGCGTGGTCCGCGGGCCGTCGGTGCCCGGCGGGTCGTTGCCGACGATCCCGGTCTCGTGCGGGTAGCGGCCGGTGATCAGCGCCGCGAGGCTCGGGCAGCAGAGGCTGCTGGTGACGTAGCCGCGCGGGTAGACGAGGCTCTCGCGCGCCAGCCGGTCGAGGCAGGGTGTGCGCAGGTGCTCGTGCCCCATGAAGCCGTAGTCACGCCAGTGCTGGTCGTCGGAGACGATGAGGACGACGTTGGTCGGCGGCGCGGCGCGGTTGGCGGCGCTGGCGGAGACTGCGACGATCGCCATGCCGAGGCAGGCCACGAGCCGGCAGGCAACGGCGGTCCACCGGGCTATGCCGGAGGTCGGGAAGCAGGCGGCTTGCCTGCTCGGGCTCGACAGAGGGTGGGGTTCCTGAAGACCGAGGATCTCCCGTTTCTCGGGTCGTGTCACCGACGGCGACACCCGGCACATCGAGACATCGGATCCACGCATGACACGGCCCCCCGGAGAGACGACGCCCGGGAGGATTGTCACCGCCCACCCCGGCCGCCGCCAGCGTGCACGCCGGCAACAGTCACGTTGTGGCCGTTGAGTGGGCCGCCATGCCGCGAGTCTGCAAAACCGCTTCGGCGGCAGCCCGGATTCGCTCCGAAGCGACGTCCAGGACACGGGAGGTGTCGATATCGGCGAGAACGGTGATCGAGTCGTAACGCGCTACTCCGCCAGGCGGCAAGCTGCTCGTCGAGCTTTGCGGCAGCTCGGCTGACCTGGGTAGACGTGATATCGAGCCCGCACAGCTCCTCGACGATCTTGGTCACCGTCCTGGCACTGACGCCCTGGACATCCATCTCGGCGATGGCGAGGGTCATCGCCCGCTCGCTGCGGACTCCCCGCTCCAGCGACCGAGGATAGAAGGGTCGGCCCCGGTCGTCGTGGTAGCCGCGGGTCTGCGGAATACGGAGATGCACGTCCCCGACCCGGGTCTTGAGCGACTCGGGTTTGAATCCGTTGGCGTAGCCTCGACGATCGGGCACGCCACGAGACTCGGCCATGGGGTCTGCTCTCGCTCGATCTGCATGGCGTGGTTCATGAGCGTGGCGAAGACTTCGGCGATGGCCGCGGGGCCCAACTCGATCACCAGTGCATTGAGGTCGGCACACGTCGATCCAATACCTTCTTGGTGGGTCATCGCAGGTTTCCCTTTCTTGGTGAGTTAGCACTTCCAAGAAAGCCTCGATGACCCACCTCTTCAACTTGTGGCCCGGGTGTGGGCCTGCCCTCAGCTCGCTACGCTCGCTACGGGCAGGCCCACAGCCAGATTTACAGAAAGAACGTTACACCCGCTTCATGCCACCGAGCATGACGACGACACCGATCCGGCACAAGCTCCGCTAACGTAGTCCTATTAGGCCGCGTTATCATTGGAACAGATCTATAACCGGCCGATACACACGATCACGTGTGTCGTGAACTCCAACACGACGCAGAAGATCCTCGAAATGATCGCTGCCACGAATGCAATGCTCGCCTGCCGCAATTCCGAGTGGAAGAACAAGCAGCACGGGAAGCGCAACAACAAGCCACAAGATGGGTGGCACTCTGCGTCGAGACTCTGACCGTTCTTCGCTCATAGCGTGTGCCGCCTCCGAACGTCACGGTTAACCGGGCCGCGGTCAACCAACTTTGACTTCAGAAACCGCTCGGCCCGCGGCTCCGTGTGCAACGGTTTGTTATCCCCTGATTTCCGTAGTTGCTCCCTTACGACTTACTTAGGGCGAGCCATGCATTCTGTTGTCCGCCAACCATCAGCTTTGCTGCATCCTCCAAATCGACATTTGGCTCATTTGCTAGACAACGTGCAACAATCTGGCCGACCGCATGACTCTTGAGATTCTGTGGAAGAGAATCAAATGATCTAGATGGAAAATCGGGGCATTCCCCCGCGCAAAGCACAGCCTGTTGGAGAAGAGTCCATTCTTTTCGATCAAGTCCAGTGCCGTAAATGTTTTTATTGGCAAGCTTTGCCCTCCTTCTTTGAAGCAAGAGAGCAAACCCGGATAAACCGATGACTGTGGAAACCAACAACGCGAACAGTATCTTGCTTGGCGTCATGTTAAACAACGAATGTAGCGGGGCGAACGCTCCGGTTCAGCGGCGGGCCGCGCAGCGGACCGGCCGCTGCAACCGGTTGTTAGGCGCATCTCGGTGTCGATCCTTCTTGCGATGACAAACGTGCTTGAGCCAAGGCGTCGTCCACTCCTGATGGCCTACTTCCGTCCGCGCATGGCCCAGCCTTCGGCTTCAGCCTGCGCGAACGCGGCGATCTTCATCGCTTCGTCCTCCTCGAGCGTCAAGCGCACCGTCACCGGCGGCGGCCCCTGCGTGAGCGTCATGCGAAGCACGGTCGGGTCGCCCGAGGCGAGCTGCTCGACGATGCCCACAGGACGGCGCTTGCCCCCTTTGCCACTGCGCTCGCCGGCGTAGGCGAGCCAGACGGTCTCGCCTGCGGCGTCGAGCGTGACGATCACCTCGTCGATGCCGACGCGGTTCTTCGGCAGCGCGACGCGGGTGCCGACGCCGGGCATAAGGAAAAACTCGACCGCGCCATTGTCGCCCGCGGCTGCGCAGGTCGCGTCTTCGACGGCGCTCGCCTCGAGTTCGCCGAGCGTGGGCACGGGCTGCGTTGCCGCCTGCTCGGGTGACATCGGCAGAGCTCCAGGCGGCACGAGCAAGAAGAGGAACGCCCCTGCCACAATCCCCACGCCGGCGACTCGCTGAAGAAGCCACATCGGCCGCCGCGTAACCACGCTCGTCGCGGCCGCAGGCTGCCGACGCAGGATGGCGATCGCCCACGGGAACGCGATCACGCTGACCGCGAGCAGAGCGATGGCGATCTCGTTCAATGCCTGCTCGCTCGCCGGCTCGCGGTGCAGGATCATCATGCCCGCCGTCCACAGGCCGTTGACGCTCGCGTGTATGGCGAAGGTCATCAGCACCGAGCCGGTGCGCCACGCGACGACGCCGAGCCACACGCCGAGAGGAAAGATGGCCGCCGCCCACGCCAACTCGCCGTGGCTGACGGCGAACAGCACGCTGCTCGTGAGGATCGACGCCGCAGCTCCCCAGCGCAACAGCAGTCCGCGCTGAAGGAACCCGCGATAGAAGACCTCCTCCACGAATCCCGGCAGGAGCGCGATCAGCAGGACCCACGCCACGCTCCCTCCGCGCGAGCCCTCGCTCCACATCCGCTGCAGGCCGAGGGCGTCGTCGCTCGATGAACCGATCGCGCTTTCTACGAGCCACGCCGCGGCCAGGCCCAGCGCGAACGGAACGACGGTAGCGACCAGCACCACCGCTCCCTGCACGGGACCCAGGCCCGTCGCGCGGAGGCCAAGCCGCTCGTGCACGGGTCTTCGCAGGATGCGGCAGGCGAGCCACGCGCACGCGAGTAGCGCCACCTGTGTTGCGATCACGGTGATCCACGCGAAGGCGTCCGACCTGAGCGCCTCCTGGGCGATCTCGCCGAGCCGATCGCGAGAACTCTCCCCGCCGAGAGCCGCACGCACTGCGGCGACGACGGAAACGACGATCGCAGCGCCCGCCGCTGTCGCTGCCAACGCAACGGTCGCGATCACCCACGCCACCAGCGCGAAGCGGGGCCCGTCACGCCGCCAGCCGGTCCGGTTGGGTGCAGGCGCGGGAACAGGATCGGCGTATGAGTCAGGTATCTGATTCATGGTGTGTACGCAGTCGGCCTAACGCTCCGGTTCAGCGGCGGGCCGCGCAGCGGGCCGTCCGCTGCATGCTGTTGTTAGGCCTCATGGCAAGTCGGAGAATCCAAGATGCGGATCTTCGGGGGCGTTGGGAACCTGTAGCAGTTGTGGACGGGCCTGCCATCGTTGCTCAACCTATTACCTAGCGATCGAGACGGACGCGAAGGCGCCGCGCGCGCTCGCGGAAGGCGGCTTCGCCACCCTCTAGGATGTCGCAGACGGCCTTGCGGATTCCCGCATTCTCCAATCCGCCCGCCTTGTAGCTGATCGGCGGCAGGCCACCCGACGGATGCGGGCCGGCTTCCGCAACAATGACCTGATCCGCGTCGGTGTTGATGACGAGATTGGCGTTGTGCGTCACTATGATGACTTGGCGCTTCACCTTCGCGGCTGTGAAAAGCGAGACCAGCTCGTCGAAGACAGACTTTGGATCGAGGTTCTCCTCGGGCTGGTCGATGATCAGAGGCCGATCGTCTGAATCATCCAGCGCGAGATACAACAGTAGCAAGACGATGCCTCGCGTGCCGGGAGATAGGTTGCGGATATCGACGCCGTCGTAGGATATCTCGTAGCGGACGGTGATGTGTTCGGTGCCGAAGATCCAGTGCGCGAACCGCTTCGACCAGGCTCGAAAATCGGCCTGCTGCGTTGGTGCATAAGGCGCATGGGACAGCAGGTCCTTTAGGTACTTGGCCATGAAGGCTGTCATGGCCGCCTGAGCGTCGGCCGCCGAGCCCGTTTCCCACGCGGGTTTGAGAGCCTCGTTCGCGACGCCAATCAGCGAGCCACGGCCGTAGAAGGGCCCAGTCTTGCGCCGGTCGAGAAGTTCCTCCTCGGCAAAGGATCCCCAGGTGTGGACGTCGGCGATCCTGCGAACCGAGAAGCTGAGCTTCTTGAGCGTTCCCGATGACGCTACAAGCCGCGCCATCAGAGGCTCGTAGAGACCGGCCAGCGCGTTCTGCTCGCTGGTGATAGCCTCGAAAACGCGGCCATACGTGTCCTCGCGCTCTGTCTGGAGGTTCTTCCGGCGGGCTGCAGCGCCTTGCGCATCGGTGAGCCGGACTTTGAGGGCCTGCAGCGCCGAGTTCTCTAGCGCGATGCGGCTGGTCAGCGCTGCATACTGATCGCGCACGATCTTGTCGGCGCTGAACAACGTTTCGAGGCGAGTCATTTCGGCAGCGATGGGCGCTAGCGGCAGCGTCGAGACATCCGCGTCGTCGGCGATCAGCGCGACGTTCGGATCGCCGGTCGGAGGCGCAATGCCCGTCAGCTTGCGGATTTCGCCATCCGCCCACTTGATGTAGGCCGCCAGGCTCTTGTCTACGTCGCCCTTGTAGATGAGCAGGAATTCGTCCCACTGCTGCGCGTTCAAACCGCTGTTCCCATGTCGTTCTTGGGCTTGGCGGAGCAGTTCCGGGGCTCGCGTAGCGCGCATGCTGCGAACTTCGTCCTGCAGGGCGACGAAGGTGCGGCGCCGGTTCCCGAAGGCCTGGATCTCATTGCGAAGCGTCTGAGCCGCCTCGCTGAGCTGGGTGTGTCGGGCCACCTGTGCTTCGGTGCCCTTGACGACGAGCTTCGCACGATCGGCCGTGTAGTCCACGATCAGCTTCGTCTTCTGCCGGACCTGCGTTGCCAGGCTGGCGACAAGGGTCTCTTTCTCGAACTCGGTGGCGATGCGTTCCGAGATGTCGGAGATCGCCTCGGCTTCGCGCTCGCGCGCCTGCTGGAACCGTGAGGTGTGCTGGTCGCGCAGCTCGGCAAAACCGAGTGCCCCGTCTCGATCGTCCTGTGAATGTGATTCAAAGATCACGCGCTCGATCTCGTCGACCAAGCCATCGGAGACACCCCTCGCCGAGCAGAGCTCCTCGACGAACTGCTGGGACAGATACCTGGCACGCGGAAACGCCGTAGGATCGTTGGCGTCGCTGCCATCGAGTGAGCGCGTGACCGTGGCGCCGTCGTCCCAAGTCAGTGACGCCTTCGCGCTCCCGATGAGCGTGCGCGCTCGAGCCAGGAAAGATGGGCTGATGTTCTCGTCCGCATCCCAGCCGGCGGGCTTGATCGCGTCGCAGCCTGCGGCGATCACGTCGACCAGGGCCGTCTTTCCCGAGCCGCGCGCGCCGATGATGGCAACAAGTCCGGGATTGAGAGGAATATCGGGCGTGGTGGCCCAATCCGCATCGTTGATCCTGACGTGCGAAATGACCTGCGAAGGCATGGCCGAACGTGGCGGCCGCTCGGAGACGAAAGCGCGGCCTTCGGGATCGATGCATGCCTGACGGAGAGCATCAAACTCCAGGGCACCCTTGATCCATGACAAGCGACCTTCGACGGGCTGGCCTACGGATTGCTGGTCATGGGAGTCGCTGCCGTGGAGACAAGGCTTGCACCCGTCATAGCGTGCGCGCAACTCCTCCACCGTCGCGCTGCGCTGACCGATCCAGAATTCGCGCTGTGCAGGACTGCTCGAAAAGATGATGTGGGCGAACTTCTCGATTTCCTGACGCACGGTGGCGTCGGCGGCCTGGCGCATGCCAGACGTGCCATCCCCGGCGCCGCCAGCGACGGCGATCAAGATGTTCTTCTTCGCCCATTCGCTTTCGCCGATGACCTTGCGCAGTTGATCAAAGTTGACTTTGAACTGCGTCGCACCGTGTCGGAGCGCGGTGCCGTCATCGGTGATTGCCGGGTCGGCACGCTTGCCCAGCTTGATCAGCTCCTCGCGTGAGCAGTCGAAGCGATCGTCGAACGCGTGAAATTGCAGTCGATTCAGGATGCGCTTCACCTCGGACAGGTGGTCGAGATCCTCGGGGCTGACCAGCATGTGGACGTTCACGAAGCCGGACCTCGCGGCCACATCCAGGCGCAGTTCGATGTTCGGGAAGAGCAGCATCACGCCGGGCAACCGGCCGGCGGCCTTATGCTTGAGGAACTCCTGGTAGGTATCGGTGACGTAGTAGTCGGTGACACCGATCGCCTCTATCTTCGGCGTTAGGCCTTCCAGCGTCGTCAGATAGGGCTCCCAGGGATCGGTCGCACCGAACTGATTGTTGAGGATCGTGCCGGGCGCGTGGATATGCGGCTCCCATCGGTGCCATTCCGAACCGCGACTGATCATGAGCATCCCTTGGTTCTGTGTTTGCTCGTGTTCATCGGCCTTCTCATTCCTTTGTGGGCCGAACGGCCGCGTTGACCGGGCCGCCGCCAATCAACATTGACTCCACGAACGACGCGATCGGCGGCTCCGCGTCCAACGCCTTGTTATTTGGTGTGTCTATTTGGATTTATTGAATCCTAAAGGCTGCAAGCAGCTCACGCCCTTCGAGCGAAAGATGCGTGATTTCCTGCTTTTCCCATGCGTTTTCCAATTGATCGAAATCATACGGATCGCTTGCAAGCAGTGCAGTGGGAAACGCGTTCCGATAAAACTCATCGTCTAAAAAATT
>VGZO01000030.1 GCA_016872555.1 Planctomycetota bacterium | reverse complement strand
TGAAACCGCCCTTCTCACGGGCCGTCCGCACCGTGACATGGGATCCCGTCAGAGGCTGCGAATGTCGATCACGGGCAGTTCGTCGGGCGACGTCTGAGTCACGTCGCATTCGTTGTGGACCTGCACGAGGTCTCCCCAGTCGGTCGGTGGGCCACGGGCGGGAGAGACGGGCGGTGGTTCGAGCGGTTCGCCGAGATGTGTAAGGATCTTCCGGATCGGCCCCGGATCGGTAATGAACGCGATGAGGCGGATGTCGCCACCACACCGGCCGTCGGGTTGTTCTTGTTTAGAGCCTCCTCAGCAGAATCTGTGGGTGGAATCCGGCTCTGGTAGTCGTCCGAGGACGTGAAACAGGGCGATTTCGATGCCCTGTGACGTTCGGAAGCCGAACGCTTTTCTAGTGGTCAGTTTCGCCTTGCCGTTGAAACCCTCGACGACGCCCGCCGAGATCGTGCCTCCGGCCCGTAACCAGTTGAGGATCAGATGGCGATGGCGTCGCATGCTGCGGGCGACCTTCTTCATCGGGTCGAGGCGGCTCCGCATCGCGCCGGTGGTCCACTCGTCGAGGAAGTTTCCAGCCGCCGCAGGATTCGTGTACTCCCAGAATCGCTGGAAGGCCTCGCGGAGCAGATGGCGTGAACGCCGGTTGAAAAGTGCAGCGCGCGGCGGGTAGTCCCGCCGGTCGAAAAATGCAGCGCACAACTGTGCAGCGGTGTCGGTCAGGAGAATCGCGGCGAAGCCGCGATCTCCCCCTACCGAGAGCGAGGCACGAGGAGTGTATGCAGCGATGGAGATGTGGACCGAGGTCCGGCGCCGGGTGCTGACCGGCGAATTGTCGAAGCGGGCGGCCTGCCAGGAATACGGCATCAACTGGCGGACGCTTGCGAAGATGCTCGCACACGCCGAGCCGCCCGGGTACCGCCGTCGGACGAAGCGTGAGAAGCCGATCCTGGGGCCGCACCTGGCGTGGATCCACGAGGTGCTGGAGCAGGACCGGGAGGCGCCCAAGAAGCAGCACCATACGGCGCAGCGGATCTTCGACCGACTGAGGGCCGAACGCGGCTACACCGGCGGCGTCACAATGGTGAGGGCGGCAGTCCGGGAGTGGAAGGACTCCAGGAAGGAAGTCTTCGTGCCGCTCTCGCATCCACCGGGCGAGGCCCAGGTCGACTTCGGCTTCGCCTATGTCGACCTCGCCGGTGAGCGGCATCAGGTAGCGCTGTTCGTGATGACGCTGCCGTATTCGGACGCGCTCTACATTCAGGCGTTTCCGCGGGAGTGCACCGAGGCTTTCCTCGAGGGGCATAATCGGGCCTTCCGCTTCATCGGTGGCGTGCCGCGAAAGATCCGCTACGACAACAGCAAGATCGCGGTGGCGAAGATCACCGGCAGCCGCGAGCGGCAGGTGACGAGGGAGTTTCAGCGGCTCCAGAGCCACTGTCTGTTCGAGACGCAGTTTTGCCTGGTGCGGCGGGCGAACGAAAAAGGGCACGTCGAATGCCTCGTCGACTTCGGTCGGGCGAACTTCCTCGTACCGGTGCCGAGCGTCGAGTCGCTCGCGGAACTCAACGAGACGCTCGAGCAGCGCTGCCGGGCGGATCTTGCCCGGCAACTGCGGGGCAAGGATGGCACGAAGGGAGAGAGGCTCTTGGAGGAGCGGAGTGCCTTGCTGCCGCTTCCGGCCCAGGAGTGTGAGGCGCGCCGGATCACGCAGACCGGGGCCAATTCGCTGTCGTTGGTGCGCTTCGACACCAACAGCTACAGCGTGCCGGTGAAGTACGCCCACCGGACGATCACGGTGGTGGCGACGGTCGATGACGTGAAGATGATCTTCGAGGATCGTCTGATCGCGAGGCATCGCCGCCACTGGGGCCGGGAACGCTTTTTCTTCGATCCGATCCACTATCTGGCGCTCCTGGAGCGCAAGCCCGGTGCCTTCGACTACGCCCGTCCGCTTGCCGACTGGCAGCTCCCAGACTGCTTCGATGTGCTCCGCCGTCGGATGGAGCGCACCCCTGACGGACTCGGGACACGCGAGTTCATCCGGGTGCTCTTGCTCTTGGAGAAGGCGACGCTCGATGAACTCGCCACGGCGCTCGACTACGCGCTCGGACAGGGCGTCGCCGATGCTGACACGATCCGCGTCATCCTGGAGCACCGCCGTGAGTCTCCGGTCGCGCTCTTCTGCCTCGACAGCCGTCCCCACCTGAAGCTCGTGCACGTCCCACCGACCGACATCAGCGCGTACGCGTCGCTGCTGGAGACGGAGGTGTCCGTATGAGCAAGACGAAGTGCGCGGTGCTCGTGAAGCATCATCTCAAGGCGCTCAAGCTGCCGACGATGTGTGAGGAGTGCGAGAAGGTCGCCTCGCAGGCGGCGATCGAGAACCTCGATCACATCGCCTACCTCCAGCGGCTGTGCGAACTGGAGCTGATCGAGCGGGAGCGGCGAGCCGCCGAACGGCGGCTCAAAGCGGCCCGCTTCCCGCAAACGAAGACGCTCGACGAGTTTGATTTCGATCAGCAGCCCTCGATCAACAAACCGCTCGTGCTCGAACTCGCCAAGGGGCAGTACATCGACGAGCGCGAGAACGTCCTCCTCATCGGCTCCAGCGGCGTGGGCAAGACGCATCTGGCGATCGCCCTCGGCCTGGCGGCCTGCGGGCAGGGGCGGAAGGTGCGATTCTTCGGGGTCACCGAGCTGATCACGCTGCTGCTGGAGGCCAGAGAGGAGAAGTCACTCATCCGCCTCCGCAAGCAGATCAAGCAACTCGACCTCGTGATCCTCGACGAACTCGGCTACGTGCCCACCGGTAAGGCCGGGGCCGAGCTGCTCTTCGACGTGCTGTCGACGGCCTACGAGCGTCAGAGCCTGATCGTGACCACGAATCTCCCCTTCGAGCAGTGGACCGAGGTGCTCGGCAGCGAGCGGCTCACAGGGGCTGCCCTCGACCGCCTCACACACCGCTGCCACATCCTCGAGGCGAAAGGCGAGAGCTATCGACTCAAGGATGCCCGGAGACGGCAACGCAGGGCAGGACCGTCGGCCTGACAGATCGATCCTTGGAGCAAGTGACTTGACGGAGTAGATTCCAAACCCAACCCCAGCGCTGCACTTTTCGGCCGCTGCGCGCTGCACTTTTCAACCGGCGTTCACAGCCCGTTGCGACTTGCTGCAAACCCTTGCGGCGCCGGCTTTTTTCCCACCCCGCGCGCCGGTTTTTCGCGCCCCTCGCTTCAGCTGCTCATCGGCTTGGCGACGCCTGCCGCATCACCGGCCAGTCCAGGCAGGGCGAATTCCGCCATCGCAACGGCCGTCGGCCGGCCGCGGAGCGACGAGTCGCCGCTTCCCAGGTCGCCTGCGTCAGAAACCGGCGGCCGATCACGTTGGCCACCGCGCCCCCCTATCCACCCTTGGCTGCGCGGCGGTGGCGGCGATCACCACGTTGGCATCGAGGACGACCCGCGTCTTCACGACAGGGCCTTGAAGACATCCTCGTCGGTCAGGAGCCCCTGAGCCTCGGCAAACGGAAGAGCCCTTCTCCGCAGCGCCCTGAATCTCTCGACGGCGATCTAGCGCCGCAGCGATTCCCTGACGATGTCGCTGACGGCTTTGTTCTCGTCTCGACTGAGTTTGTCGAGCTCGCGGCGCAGCTCGTCGGGAAGCCGAATCGTCAACGTCGACATGGTAGACCCCGTTGCACGACATTGTCTTGCAGCGATGATCGGGGTGTCAACCGATCGCGGCTGACGTCGCCGCGACCCCGGCAGGGCCACGGGCTCCTCCCGGGGACCAGGACCGCCCCCCCATCGCGCGCCACCGGTTTTCAGACGACACAGAAAACAGCGTGATTGGACGACCGAGGGCGCCACGACCGCCGCCGCTGTCCGAGGAACGCGCGGAGACACTCCGAATGCATCAGCGATACCACCATCGCGTCACACGCTCCCCCTTGGTCGAGCCGCACTCGTGCTGCTGCCGCATCACAGGGACACGCGCGGGGGCGGTCCTGCTCGCGGCCGCGGCAGCGGTTCTCGCCTGCAGCGTCCGCGTGGCCCGCGCCGACTTCGATTGGGCGCGGGCCGAGGCACTCGCGCCGGGTGTCGAGATGGTGACGACGACGATCGTCAAGGAGCCCGAGGCCGGGCTCACCTGCCCGCAGTACGCCGCGTTCGATCCGGCGGCGCCGCGGAAAGTGGCGCTCGGCTGTGTGCGCGTCGACCTCACCCGGCCCGGCACGCGCTGCGAGGCCACGCCCCGCGCGGCCGGGTGGGGCCAGCCGATGCCTCCCCATGGAGACAAGGCGTTTCCCGACCTCGTGATCCGCACGGCGCTCCAGACCGTGCCCGATTTCGTCGCCGCCGAACGGGCAGCCGGCGTGCCGGTCGTGCTCGGGGTCAATGCGTCGCCGTGGGAGCCGTTCGTGCCGGGGAAGGCGTTCGAACATGCCGACCGGATGGGGCTGGTCGTCGACGACGGCGTGGTCGTGTCGCCGGCCACGGGGCGACCAGCGCTGGTGATCGGCCACGACGGCAGCGCGGAGCTGCGCGTCGTGAATCCTGGCGACGACCTGACCGCGATCGAGACGGCCGTCAGTGGGTTTTCATTCTGCTTGATCGACGGCGTGCCCTCCGCCCCCGACGATGTCCTCCATCCGCGGACCGGCTTCGGGCTGTCGGCCGACGGAAAGACGCTGTTCATCCTCGTCGCCGACGGCCGCCAGGCGGCGAGCCAAGGACTGACCGTGCGCGAGGTCGGCGAACTGCTCCGCGACATGGGCGCCGATGACGGCGTCAACATGGACGGTGGCGGCTCGACGACGCTCGTCGCCGCGCCGCCCGGAAGCGACGGGTTTCGCGTCGTCAACCGGCCAAGCGGCGGCCTGCGGCGCAACGGCGCCAATCTGGTGATCGCGGTTGACAGGGCCCCGCGCGACGGCCGCGAGTGAGCGGGGCACCGCCGGACCGACGGCGCACAGTTGCCCGCGGCGGGGTCAGATCGGCGGGCACGCCGGCGACGAGCGCGCCCAGCGGCCGGAACTCCCCCGCCGCGGCGCGGCGGAGCGATTCGGACGTGCTCTTGGCATCGAACGGCGCCGAGCCGCACAGCAGCCAGTAGAGCAGGCCGCCGAGGGCGTGGATGTCGGCGGCGGTGCCGACCTGCCCGAGCGCCGGATCGAGGCCGGTCTGCTCCGGGGCCATGAACGAGGAGGTGCCGACGGCGATCCCGTCGCGCGTCACCGCCGGCCCGGGATCGGCGTCTGGCCGGGCGAGGCCGAAATCGACGAGCTTCGGCGTCGGGCGACGGCCGCCGGCGGCGGGGGCGAGGAGCACGTTGGCGGGCTTGATGTCGCGGTGGATAATGCCGCGCGCGTGGAGCGCCGCCACGCCCCGGCCGACGTCGGCGACCAGCGCCGCGGCCTCGGCCGCCGGCAAGGTGCCGGCACCGACGCGCTCGTCGAGCGACGGTCCGTCGATCCATTCCATGACGATCGCCGGTGCGCCGGCGACATCGGTGACGTAGAGGATCTGGACGACGTTGGGATGGACGATGCGCGTCAGGAGCAGCGCCTCGCGCTCGGCTCGCGAGCGCCGCTCGGGCGTCGGTGTGGCGTCGGGGGCGAGCACCTTGACGGCGACGACCCGGTCGAGTCGGGATTCGCGCGCCCGGTAGACCACCCCCATGCCGCCACGGCCGACCTCGACCAAATCGGTGAGCCCGGGCACAGCCAGAGGTGGCGACGGCGGTGGCTCGGGTGGCCGAGCCGCGAGGCGACCGACGATTGCCATCGTGTCGGGCCCCGGCGCACGGCGCGGGCGCGTGATCAATTCCATCAGGGCCACGTCGGCGGCGGGGAGAGGCGGGCCCGCGGCAGCGTCGTCGGGAACGGGCGCCGTCATCGCCAGCCTCACGACGGTTGGTGGACGGAGTCGGCCGCCGACCGTTCCCGCCGGGCGACCGCCCGGCGGAGCAGGCGGAGGACGTAGCTGCGGGCGCGGTAGGCGTTGTCGACCGTCATCCCCAGCCGGCCGGCGACGTCGGCGGCCGGCACCCGCTCGATCGCCAGCAAATGGAAGGCCTGCCAGGTCCGCGGCTGCACGCGTCGCTTGACGTCATCGAGGGCCAAGTCGAGCACCTCCATGTCGAACGCCTCCTCGATCCGGCGGACGAGACTGTCTCGCGCCGGCACGGTGGCGAGGAAATCCTGCAGCGTCGCGGCGCCCGTACCGAGTCGGTCGGCACGGCGCGCCGCGCTCCAGTCGGACACGGCGGCGACGACCATCTGCCGGAGGTAGCCGCGGAACCGCCGCGCCGGGTCGTGGCGAAACACCGCCGCATGGCGCCAGAAGCGGACGAGCACGTCCTGCGCGACGTCGTGGGCGTCGTCGTGCTGGAGGCCGTGACTACGGCACCACTGCACGACCGGGCGCCCGTAGATGGTGACGAACTCGGTCCACGCGCCGGAATCGTCGGGCTCGTCGCGAAGCCGCGGGAGCAGACTCGCGCGTGGTGCGCAGCGAGGCCATGGGAAAACCTTCGAGGGCGTTTGTCACCCACGCCCGGCAGCGATTCCCGTCGTCAGTGTCAAAGATACCCGCGCGCGGGAGGCGGTCCAGCCGACCAGCCCAGGGAAGCCCGGATCCGATCCGCTCATGATCCGCCCTGCCCATGATCGGCTCACGATCCACGGGCGACTCCCGCCCGCGGTCTCGCGCCAGGCCGTCAATCCGCAGCCGTGACCGGCTCGGCCTGGGCCTCGGGACGTGTGCGGATCGGGAGCAGCTCGAATTCGTCGAACACCACGCCGTCGGCGTCGATCGCCCGGACCAGGGCCGTGGGGGGCCCGCCCGCCGCGCCCGGCCGCAGGTTCACGCACCACAAGTGGTTCCTCGCTTCGGCCCGTGCCAACCACCAAGCCGCCTCCGGTGACGGCACGGGACGCGTGCGCACCCCCCAGGCGCCGTCGCCCAGGTAGAGGATGCCGTTGGTGTCGTCGCGGCGGTGGCCGCGAAGACGGTGAGAACGCTTGAACGTGTGGTGGTCGTGCTCGAACACCGCCGAGACACCGTGGCGCTCGAGGTGCGGCGTCCAGTGCTCACGGATCTCGACAGAGCGCGGGTGCTCGATCGGCAGCTTGTCGGCAGGTGCCTTGGCGGTGCCGTAGGCAGGAAAGTGGTAGGCGGCAAACAGGAATGGCCGCGCCTGGCGGGCAGCAAGCGCCTCCCCGAGCCAGTCGGCCTGCGCGGGGATCGGCACGGTGTGACCCGAGTCGAGCATCACCAGCGACAGGTAGTCGCCGACGTCGGCCGCGAAATGGCTCCGCCCCCCCGGCCGGACGAACAGGCCGTAGTAATACGGAGCGTCGTTGGGGATCGCGCCGCCGTAGCCGCCGCGGACCTCGTGGTTGCCGATCCCGATCACCAGCGGAATCAGCCGGCGGTCGGCCGCCGCGCCGGCCGTCGTCCACGAAGAGAGCCAGTCGATCCAGCGCATCGCCAGAGCGCCGTTTTCGTAGGCCAGGTCGCCGCCGAGGAGGGCGAAGTCGGGGTCGAGCCGGGCCGCCTGGCGGTTCATCCGGTCGAGCGACTCGCGCGCGTGCATCATGTCGCCGCCGGCGACGAAGCGCACCGGCCGGGAGAGCGTGGCCGGCATCGTGCGCGCAAGCCACCCCTGCGAGGGCGTGTCGGGGCGGCTACCGATCCCGAACCTGTACAGCGTGTCGGGGGCGAGACCGGCCAGCTCCACGCGGCGCAGCACCAGCGCCGACGGCGCGAGCTGGAGCTCCTCCGCCTCGGCGCTCGACCAGTCGGCATCGTCGGCGGCGTCGGCGCGGCGGAAGAAGACGGTGGTGGCGTTCTTCGGGTACAGGTTCACCCAGTTGACGACCATCCCCCGGGTCGGGTCGTCGGGCCAGGTGAGGAACACCCCGACATGATCCTGCCCGACAGCGCGGCCGGCGAAGAGGAAAACCGTGATCGCCAAGGCCAGTGAGGGGCGCCGCATGTCGTGCTCCTGTCGCGGTCGATCGGCCGACGGGTCAGCGTTGCCGGCTTTCGGCCGCACCATCGTAGTCGCCGCGGTGGGGCCGCACCGGCCGGGCCGGGAGCCCTTCCGGCATCGGCCGGCCATGTGCTATGCCATGATCAACCGTCATCCCGTCCCGAGGAGATCCCGATGTCCACCCGTCTGACTCGCCGCGACTGTGCCTTCGTCGTCGCCGCCCTGGCAGGGGCCGCCGCCCTGCCGGCCCTCGCCGAGCACACCACGGACACCCTCGAGATGGTCAAGAAGGGGCTGGTCGAGAAGAAGGCTGTGATCGTCGACGTCCGCGAGGCCGACGAATGGGAGGACGGGCATCTCCGCGAGGCCCGCCACCTGCCGATGAGCAGCCTCAAGCAGATCGACAAGGAAGCTGTCGCCAAGGTCCTTCCCAAGGACAAGGTGATCTACCTCCACTGCCAGGCGGGCGGACGCTGCCAGAAGGTGGCCGATCTGCTCGAGCCGCTCGGCTACGACGTCCGTGCCCTCAAGCCCGGCTATCCCGATCTCGTCGAGGCCGGGTTCCCGGCGACGAAGGGGAAATAGCCGGCCGGGCGGAAGCGAAACCGGCGTTCGTTCACGTCCAGCGCGCGATCTCGTCCCCGCTGCGGGCGCCGGTCGCGAGCGGCAGCGCGGCCGGTGGCGAGCCGCTGATTCTCCTGCTGCCTCCGCGCGGCGCGGTCCGTATACTGCATACTGACGCTCTGTCCGGGGGAGGGGATCACGTCGGCGGGGATCCGGCCAGGCGGCCGACCGCCGCGATTCGTCGTTGGCGATGCCGTGGTGCGCGCGGCCGCATCCCGGGGAGGAGGCTTCCATGTCGAACCGACGGCGGCGGGGGATGGCACGGCGGGCGGCAGCCCGGCGGCAGGCAGCGGCGGCGGTGGAACCTCTCGAGGCGCGGCTCGCGCTGTCGGCGTCGGCACTACGGCCGTTCATCGACCTCGGCCCGAGCGACAACGTCGCCCTCGACCAGCCGCGGGTGACGGTCGAGCTCGGCAACTCCCAGGGGCAGTCGATCGGCCCCGACATCTTCAACAGCTGGCTGCTCGACACCGGTGCCAACACGATCCTCGTGTTCAAGACCGGCGTCGACGACATGAACGAATCGCCGCCGCCGTACCAGGTCGAGGGAGTGTTCGAGGAGCTCGGCGTCGGCGGCGCGCAGCTGTTCGACATCTCCGCGCCGTACCAATTCGACTTCGCCGGCACGTCGGGGGTCCGGCAGACGCTCGTCGACGCGCGGGTGATCTCCGACGCGACGCGCGACGTGAGCATGTTCGGGCCGTTCGGGATCGTGGGGATGCCGGCGATGACCGAGCGTGTGACGACGCTCGACTTCACCCCCTGGCTCTCGTTCGACGAAGGCAACTTCCTGATGGCGACCGACTTCGCCATGGAGGTTCCGGCGGCGACCGTGCCGCGCTACACGGTGAGCGTCGACGACCGTGTCAACTTCTCCCCCGACGGCCACGTCATCGAAGGCGAGTTCCCGCCGGTCTGGGCCGACATCCCCTTCTTCTCGGCCGAGGTCCACCACGGCGACGCCGTCGTCGGCGGCAACTTCATGTTCGACACCGGCGCCCAGGTGACGATCATCTCCTCGGCGATCGCGATGTCGCTCGGCCTCGACTCCAACGGCGACGGTGTCCTCGACGAAAACGACGTCGGTTACACGCGCACCGAGACCGTCGGCGGCGTCGGCGGCTCGCGCGACGCGCCGGTGTACATGATCGACGCCGTCCACGTGCCCACCGACCAGGGCGTCGACCTGGTGTGGACCAACCTCTTGTGGCTGGTGATCGACATCGCCCCGGGGATCGACGGCGTGTTCGGCTTCGACACCATGACCAGCGGCTGGATCGATGCCGTGTTCTCCGGCGGCGAGGCGGGCTACCTGCGGCAGGCGCACCTCGACTTCCGCGGCTGGGAGGCGAACGGACAGGGGAAGATGCATTTCGACATCAACCCCGACCTGGCGGCGATCCAGACCGTCGCCGGCCCCGGAGCGATCGTCGTCGAGACCGGCGGCGTGACGACCGTCGCCGAGTCGGGCTACGAGGATTCCTACACGATCGTCCTCCGCGAGCAGCCCACGGCCGACGTCGTCGTCGATCTCGTCGCCCCATCGCACAAGCTCCGGGTCTTCCCGACGGGCGACGAGCAGGCGACGAGCGTCGTGTTCACGCCCGACAACTGGAGCGTGCCGCGGAGCGTCACGGTCCGCGCCGTCGACGACACCGTCGAGCAGAGCCTCCACCGCTCGACGATCCGCCACGTGCCCCGCAGCGCCGACCCCGCCTACGACGGCGTGGGGATGCCGCGCGTGCTGGTCAACATCGTCGACAACGACTACCCCGCCGTGCTCGTGATGCCCACCGACGGCGAGACGCGCGTTGTCGAGGGGGGCGAGCCCGACACCTACGCGCTCGTGCTCACGCGCGCCCCCGGACAGGACGTGACGATCAACCTGGCGCCGGCCGACGAGGGCATCACCGCCGAAAACGCCGCCGGCGGCACGGCGCTGACGTTCACGCCGGCCAATTGGAACGTCCCGCAGGTGGTCGCCGTGACAGCGGCTGCCGGCAGCGCCGCGCCGGGCGGGCGGAAGTCATACGTCAACCACCAGATCGTCACCGGCGACACGCTCTACGCCGAGGCGTACGTCCTCCCCGAGATCGTGTTCATCGACGATGCCGCCCCCCCTGCCGCCACGCCTCCCACGCTCACCGCCGGGTCCACGGCCGTGAGCGGCACCGTCGGCGGCACGATCGGCAACATGGGCACATGGGGATCCCCCGACGCCGGCCACACGGTGGTGCTCACGGCGTCGGCAGGCACGATCACGCAGGATCCCGCGGGCACCTGGACCTGGTCGCTCGTGCCGGCCACGACGCTCGGACTGGAGCCGATCACGATCATCGCCACCGACGACCGCGGGCTGTCGTCGCAGGCGGCGTTCACGGTCACGGCGCGCGGGTTCCCCACGGCCGTGGCGGGAACTGCCGGCGACCGCCGGGTCGACCTCGCGTGGAGCGCACCGCCGGCGGTCCCCGGCCTGCCGGTGACGGGGTACCGCATCCAGTCGAGCACCGACGACGGGGCGACCTGGAGCGATCTGCCCGACACCGCGTCGGCCGACACGGCCCTCGAGATCACGGGCCTCACCAACGGCACCCCGTATCGGTTCCGGATCGCGGCCCGCGACGCGGCCGGCACCGGGCCGTGGAGCGATCCGTCGGCGGCCGTCACCCCGGTGGCCCCCCCCGCTCCGGCCAGCGCCCTGCTGGCGACCGGCGGCAACCGAAGCGCGACGCTCCAGTGGCAAGCGCCGGCCGACAGCGGCGGCACGCCGGTCACCGACTACGTCATCCAGTACCGGCGGTTGAGCGCGGTCGAGTGGTCGACGTTTGCCGACGGCGTGTCGACGGCGACCCAGGCCACGGTCACCGGTCTGGTCGGCGGTGCCAACTACGCCTTCCGGGTGATCGCGCGCAATGCCGTCGGCGACGCCGCTCCGTCCGGCCAGCGGACGGCGACGGTGCTCGGGCCCCCGGCCGCGGCGACGGGCCTCCGCGCCGTCGGCGGGAACGGCAAGGCCGACCTCACCTGGAACGCGCCGGCCGCAGCCAACGGTTCGCCGGTGACCGACTACGTCGTCCAGTACCGCCGAGCGAGCGCCGCCGTCTGGTCGATGTTCGCCGACGGCGTCGCGCCGCGG
The DNA here is from genome assembly GCA_016872555.1 of Planctomycetota bacterium. Lineage (NCBI taxonomy): Bacteria > Pseudomonadati > Planctomycetota > Planctomycetota bacterium. The sequence goes on along the minus strand of VGZO01000030.1, from coordinate 39,612 downwards.
ACGCAGGCGACCGTCACGGGCTTGGTGCCCGGGGCCAATTACGTGTTCCGGATCGTCGCCCGCAGCGCCTTCGGCGACGCCACGCCCTCGGGCACGGCCGTGGCCACGACCGCCGCTTCCCCCGGCCCGCCAACCTGGCTGTCGCTGTTCGCCGGCTCCGGCTCGGCGACGCTGACCTGGATGATGCCGTCGAACAGCGGCAGCGGGCCGATCAGCGACTATCTGGTCCAGTACCGGCGGCTCAACACCGACTTCTGGAGCACGGTCGAAGACGGCGCGTCGATCTCGCGGACACGGACCGTGACGGGATTGGTGCGCGGCGCGAACTATGCCTTCCGGATCGTCGCCCGGAACGCGGCCGGCGACGGCGCCCCCTCGGCGCAGCGGATGATCACGATCGGCTGACGGGCGCGACGGCATGCGACACGGTCGACGACCGCGGCAGACAACCGGGCGCTCCGCTCCGGCGGCCGTGCAGCGGCGCCGCCTGCTGGCCGCAGCGCTGCTGGCCATACCGCTGGCGCGGGCCGACGAACAGCGCGCGGCGCGGATCACGCTCGGCATCGGCACCTACGGCATGCCATCGCTTTCCCCGGCGGCGGCCGTCGATCTCGTCGCCGACACCGGCTTCGATTCGATCGAGATCGCGGTCCTCACCGACTGGCCGACGGCACCCGAGCGGCTCACCGCCGTCGACCGCCACGACCTCCGGGCGCGGCTGGCCGGCCGGGGCCTTGTCCTCTCGGCGCTGATGGAAAACCTCCCCCCGGCCACCGACGAGACGGCGCACCGCATGCAGCTCGATCGGCTCGTCCGCGCCGCGGCGCTGGCGCGCGACCTCGCCCCCGACCGGGTGCCCCTGGTGCAGACCGTGCTTGGCGGAGGGCGCTGGGACGACGTGCGCGCGCTGCTGCTCGACCGCGTCGGCGCCTGGCGCGACCTCGCGGACCGCGACGGCTTCCGGATCGCCGTCAAGCCGCATCGCTTCGGCGCGATGTCGACACCGGCCGAGGGGCGCTGGCTGATCGACCAGCTCGGCGGTCCCGGATCGGTGGGGCTGGTGTTCGACGCCAGCCATCTCGTGTTCCGCGGCATCGATCTCGCCGCCGCACTGGCGACGGCAACGCCGCGGCTGTTCCACGTGGCGGTCAAGGACGCGGCCGAGGCGGATGGGAAGGTGGGCTTCGAGCTGCCCGGCACGACGGGCACCCCCGACCACGCCGCGACGCTTCGCGGCCTCGTCACGGCCGGCTACGGCGGCGACGTCTGTTGCGAGGTGAGCAGCCAGGTATCGAAACGCACCGGCTACGACGCCGCGGCAGCGGCCCGGCAGTGCCACCGCGCCATCACCGCCGCCTGCGTCGCCGCGGGGATCGCGCGGTGACGGCGAGAAGACGACGGACCTTCCGGTCAGGTGGCGGCAGTCGCGAAGCCGGCGGCTTCCTCGACCGGCAGGGCGAACACGGGGACTGGATCGCCGGACGAGAGACGGTGCCGGTGGGCCGTGCGGCAGATCAGCGCCATCCGCTGCACACGGCCGCGGGGGAGTTGATCGCCGACCCTGCGGAGGCGCGCCGCGTCGGTGCCCGACGGCGTCTCGGCCCACTTGGCGTCTGCGAGTGCAAACCTGCCGCCGGCGTGGATGAGAAAGTCGGCTTCTTTCGTCCGGTCGCGCCAGAAGTGCAACTGCCGGCCGGATCCGGCATCGGCGAGGGACTTCCGCAGTTCGGCACAGACGAAGGTCTCCCACAGCGGCCCGACCAGCGGCGAGCCACGGAGCTCGGCGACGCTGCCGATTCCCGTCAGGAACGCCGCCAGACCGGTGTCGCGGACGTAGAGTTTCGGCGTTTTCACCAACGCCTTGCCACGGTTTGAGAACCAGGGCTCGAGGAACGACACGATCGAGCCGCGCTCGAGCAAACCGAGCCACTCTCCGGCGGTCGACCCGGCGACTGCGACATCGCGGGACAACTCGGCGCGGTTGACCAGACAGGCCGTGCGCAGCGCCACGGCACGGACGAAACGCTCGAAATCGCGGAGGCTACCGACACGGAGCTGGCTGCGGAGGTCGCGCTCCAGGTAGGTGGCCACGTAGGCGTGCATGAACTCGACAGGTTCGATCGCCGGATCGGCGTGGAGCTCGGGAAAGCCGCCGCGGAGGATGACCTCCTCGATCCCCACGTCCGGCCGGGCACGGCGGATCTCGGCGAGCGACAGGCCCTCGACCTCGACGATCGCCGCCCGCCCGGCCAGTGACTCCGCCACTCCACGCATCAGCGTGAAGGGCTGCGAGCCGGTGAGGATGAATCGCCCGGGTTCGCCGCGCCGCTCGTCGACGGCGCGCTTCAGGTACCGGAACAGCCCGGGCGCGTACTGGACCTCGTCGATCACCACCGGCGGCGGGTGCGACTCGAGAAACGTCGCGGCATCGTGTTCGGCCTGCGCGGCGATGCTCGGGAGGTCGAGCGACACGACGCGATGGTCGGGAAACAGCCGCCGTGCCAGGGCCGTCTTGCCGGTTTGCCGCGCGCCGGTGAGGACGACGACCGGGCGCGTCGCCGCGAGTGAGTGAATCCTCGGCTCGATCGAACGCTCTATCCACATCGTGCAAATCGTAGGCTGAAATCCTACGATTTGCAATCAGCGAGGGGCGGCCTCGGCGGCGGCGAACGTGGTAGTCTCCCGACTGCCAGGCCGGCAGGTCGTCGCCCCATGAGCCCTCCGCGCGGGATCTTCCGCGGGGCGACTCCCGCGCGGCGCGTCCACGCAGTTCCCGGACCAGTGCCGCCATGAGCACCGCACCCCGCTACGAACCGCGCTCTACGGTCGCCGACTGGCGGCAGTGGGAGGGGCGCTGGGAACTGTGGAACGGCTTGGCCGTCGCGATGACCCCGAGCCCGTTCGGACGGCACGCCAAGGCGCTGACCGACGCGGCGGCAGCATTCAAGTACGCCGTCGATGACGCCGAGAATCGCCCCGGGGGCTGCCGGGCGACGGTCCTCACCGAGATCGATTGGATCGTGGCCCATGACACCGTGGTCCGCCCCGACCTGGTCGTCGTCTGCGGGGGCGTGCCGGAGCGGCACGTCGAAACGGCACCGGCGATCGTCGTCGAGATCCTCTCGCCGGCGACCCGCGAGCGGGATCTGACCGTGAAGAAGGACCTGTACCTGGACCAGGGTGTCGCGTGGTACGTGGTCGTCGATCCCGACGACGGCACGGTCGAGCTGTTCGAGCGCGTCGCCACCGGTGCGACCGCGCGGTGGACAAGCCACCCTGTCGGCAGCGGTACGGCCGACATCATGATCTGCGACCGCTGCCGGGTGACCGTCCCCCTCGCCGCGCTCACCGCGGCACGAGGTGCCTGATGACACGCTGCGCCGTCCGCCGCCGTGGCGTCTCGCTCGTCGAGCTGCTCGTCTGCCTGGCGATCATCTCGATCATGGTGTCGCTGTTGTTTCCGGCGATCCAATCGGTCCGTGCGGGGATGGCACGGGCCGAGTGCGCCGACCACAAGCGGCAGCTGTCGCTGGCCCTCGACATGTTCTGCGACTCGAGCCGGGGCGTCCTGCCGCCGCCGCCGGCGCCCCCCAACCCCGGTGGCTGGGCGCGCGAGATCCTCCCGTTCATGGAGGAGCGGGCGCTGTTTCAGGCCCTCGACGTCCGTCTGCCCGTGGCCGCGCCGGCCAACGCCACCGCCGCGCGGACCCGGCCGCCGATGATGCGCTGCTCGTTCGCGCCGTGGCGCGACAGCGACGTCGCCGGCGTCGCGCCGAGCGATTTCCTGCTGGTGGTCTCCCCGAACAACCCCGGCAGCCAGCCGCGCCGCCCCGGCCCACGGCGAACGAAGGACTTCTCGGCGTTTTTCTACCACGCCCCCAAGGACGCCACCGCCCCGTGGCCGGCGTCGGTCGAGATCGACCTGGAGTCACTGAACCGGCGCCACGCGGTCGACTGGCCCGTGTGGCATCCCCCGGCCCCGTCGACCGGCCTCGGGTCGCTGACCGACGACGGCCTGTGACGCGCCGGCGCGCACCCCTCGGACCGAAGGCCGCTTGCCGAACAAGCGCGTTGAAGTTGAAGAAGAGAGCACGCGGTAGCCCGCTATACTCCGCGGGAATGCGGGCGGCGGTGCGCGTCGCCCGCCGGGTTTCGCGGCAATCCACTCGGGGAGGTTCGTATGGTCGCGGCACGATGGATGGCGTGGGGCTTGATCGTGGCGGCAGGGTTCGCGGCCGCCGCCGGGCGCGGGTGGAGCCAGGCGGTGGTCGAGGCCGACCTCGCCACGGCGATCGACGACTACGTCGCCCGCCCGGAGGCGGCCTACGGCTGGACGGTGGAAAACACGTTTCCCGGCAATCCCTCGAAGACGTTCGTGATCAAGCTCACGTCGCAGACATGGCGCGGCCCCGAGGAGGTCGATCGCCCCGTCTGGCAGCACTGGCTCACGGTCGTCAAGCCGGAGTCGCTCAAGACCGACAAGCTGTTTCTCTTGGTCAGCGGCGGGGCCAACGACCGCGGCCCCCCCGACAAGCCCAACCAGGTGATCGCGCAGATCGCCCAGGCCACCGGCAGCATGGTGGCCGAGCTGCGGATGATTCCCAACCAGCCGCTCGTGTTCCACGGCGACGGCGTGCCGCGCAAGGAAGACGACCTGATCGCCTACTGCTGGGATCAGTTCCTCGACAGCGGCGACCCGACCTGGCTGCCGCGGCTGCCGATGGTCAAGAGCGTCGTCAAGGCGATGGACTGCCTCCAGGAGTGGTCGGCCAAGGAAGGGGCACCGGTGGCGAAATTCGTCGTCGCCGGCGGCAGCAAGCGCGGCTGGACGACCTGGATGGCGGGCGTCGTCGACAAGCGCGTCGAGGCGATCGTCCCGATCGTGATCGACGTCCTCAACGTCGACGAGTCGATGCGCCACCATGGCGCCGCCTACGGCTTCTGGGCCAAGGCGCTGGGCAACTACGTCCAGCACGGCATCGTCCAGCGCCCCGACCATCCGCGGATGCAGGACCTGCATCGGGTCGAGGATCCGTTTTCCTACCGCGAGCGGCTGACGCTCCCCAAGTACATCGTCAACGGCAGCGGTGACCAGTTTTTCCTCCCCGACTCGTCGCGCTTCTACTACGCCGAGCTCCTCGGGGAGAAGCACATCCGCTACGTCCCCAACACCGACCATGGCGTCGACGGTTCGTTCGACGCGGTGACGAGCATCGTCGCCTTCTACCAGATGCTGATCGCCGGCAAGCCGCGACCGGAAGCCGCCTGGACGTTCACACCCGACGGGTCGATCCGCGTGACGAGCGCCGTGAAGCCCAAGTCGGTCACGCTCTGGCAGGCCCACAACCCCTCGGCACGCGACTTCCGCGTCGACACGATCGGCAAGACCTGGACGAGCACGCCGCTCGAGGCCGGCGCCGACGGGGCCTGGACAGGCAAGGCCAAGCCGGCCGACAAGGGATGGACGGCGGCGTTCGTCGAGCTCGCATACGAATCCGGTGGCCTGTTTCCTTTCAAGGTGTCGACCGCCGTCCGCGTCACCCCCGACACGCTGCCGTTTGACGGGCTCGACCAGAAGACCTTGCCCTGGGAGGGGGACCCGGGGTTCGTGCGGCCGGCCGCCCGAGGCGCCGAATAACGCGAAAAAGCGGCGATTCGAGGTCTCCTGTCGCGGCGCGGATTCACGGCCACGACACGGCCGGGGTGGATGGGCGGAAACGGGGACCGGTAGGGAACCTGTGTCCCGGACCCACATGACGCCACCGATCCATTGCAGCAATTGTCCCGACTCCGTATAGTGAGGGGTGGGGAAGGGAATGGTGGTCGTCCGCATCCGTGGGTCGGCGTGCATCGAGAGCGAACGCACACGCGATGCACTGCGTACGACACCTCGGTCGTTGGCCGACCGCTCACGAAATCTGCCAACCAGGGGCATCTCCGCCGAGCTCGGTTTCGACCTCAACGAAGCTCACCATCCGATTCGATGAAGATTCGATGAAACTGTCGTCCATCCGCGTCGCCTGCAAAGGTCGTCGCGGTGTCGCCCGGCTCTCCACCATTCGGTGAACCTCCCGGGCTGGTCTCTCGTCAGCGATTTTTTCTTCATTACCTGTCCTTCATTCCGCTCCGGAGAAGAGGAGTCTCATCATGAATCGTCCCCGTCCTGGCTCACGGGCCGGCTTCACGCTCGTGGAGCTGCTCGTGGTCATCGCCATCATCGGCACGCTCGTCGGTCTCCTCCTGCCCGCCGTCCAGGCGGCGCGCGAGGCTGCCCGGCGCTCGGCCTGCTCCAACAACCTCAAGCAGCTCGGCCTCGCGTATCACAACTACGAAGGCAGCTACAAGGGTTTCCCCACGTGGAACCGTCACTTCTCGCAGGCCGAGCTGAACGCGCTGTCCCCGCCGGCGCCGTTCGCCAATGCTTCTCAGGACACGCGCCGTGGCTTCGCCGCCAACGGTCAGGTCCTGCCGTTCATCGAGGAGGCGACAAGGTTCGCCCTGTTCGATACCAAGCGGCCGCTGGTCGATCCCCGCAACCTGCCCTCTCCCTATCCGGGCGCGACGGTTCCCGCCTCGAGCCGTGAGAACGTCCAGGTCTTCATCTGCCCGTCGACGCCGAGCGACAAGAGCGACTACGGGCCGTGGGGGCAGTCCGGCGGCCTGCCGGGTTGGCCCCCTTTGTACAAGCTGGGACGGACCGACTACGTGCCGACCCGCGGCGTCGCCGGCAATCTCGCCGCCTGTTCCGGCTTGTCCAACGCCAACCTGGACAACGGCATGCTGGGCGCGTCTGACGCCGATTGCTCGGGACTCAACTGCCCGACGCTCGAGCGGACGCCGCGGATCAAGCTCGCCGCCGCCACCGACGGCACGTCGAAGACGATCCTGCTGGCCGAGATCGCCGGCAAGCAGGAACGCTACTTCATGGGCAAGCTCGTCCCGGCGTCGGTGGTCGACGGCATCAACGACCGCGGCGTGTCGGGGGAGCCGATCCACTTGAACTCGTTCTGGGGCGATTGGAACACCGCCCGCCGGATCCAGGGCTACAGCGGTGCCGACGCGACCATCCCGTCGCAGGCCGGTTGCTCGGCGATCAACATCCTTAACCGCGACGGCATCTATTCGATGCATCCGGGTGGCGCGATGGTCGTCCGGGCCGACGGGTCGGTGAGCTTCCTCTCCTCCGAGACCGCGGCGAACATCGTCGTGGCGATGATCACCCGCGACAGCGGCGAGAACTTGGCGATGGACTGATTCACCGGGGTCGCCGACCGGCCCGCCCTGGTCGATTCCATGGCGGTCGGTTGTGTTTCCCCTGTCAGAGCGTGAACAATACGCCCGCCCGTCCGGGACCGCGCGTCCCGGACGGGCGGGCCGCTTTCCCGGAGCCTGTGAGCCGAGTCGCTGCGTTCGTGTCGTCCCCGAGGGAGCCGTCGCCATGCACCGTTTCGTGACTTCTCATCCCCTGTCCGGTCGCTGCCATGGCGGATCGGTGGTGACGGCACTCGTCGCCGCGGCCGGCCTGGCACTCGCCGGCTGCGGTGGCCCGGCGAGCGAAAAACTCTATCCGGTGACCGGCCGCGTCACCGTCGATGGCAAGGCACCCGAAGGCGTCGTGCTGCTGTTTCACCGGGAAGGGGCGCCGGGCGACGTCGGCACGGGGACGACCGATTCAAGCGGTTCCTACAAGGTGGTGTTCAAGACCAATCCCGGCCTCCCCGCCGGAAAGTTCAAGGTGACCGCCTCGTGGCCCGATCCTGCCAAGAGCAAGTTGCCGGTCAGCATGGGAGCGACGCCCGACATCCCCGACCTGCTCCGCAGCCGGTACGCCATGCGCGACCGTTCGGAGATGTCGGTCGAGGTCAGCGCCTCGACGACCGAACTGCCGACGATCGAGCTCAGCACCAAGTGAGCGCGACGACCGAGGCCTGCGCCGCGCCGAACAGAAATCCGTGAATCCAGCGCCACGCCACGAGGTGAATCGTGGCGGAGGCGAGAAACAGCCACGGCGCCGGAAGCGGCAGCCACGGTGTCGATCGCGATGCGAGGCGGTCGGCCGCGACCAGCCCGGCCATCACCAGGGCGGTTCCCACGACGGCCTGCCATCCGCACGCCGCCCCCCACAGTGCCAGGCAGGACGCCGACCACCATGACGGGCCGATCGACCGGCCGGCAGCGCTGCCGACGACACCGCCGACCGCGAGACCGACGAGTGCCACGGCCAGACCTCGGGAGAGCCAAGGTGGCCCCGGCATGTCTCCCGGGACGAGCGGCACGGGATGGAGCCACGGCCACGCAGTCGTCACCGCGACCACCAGGCCGAGCATCGTCGCCAGGTGGCGGGGCGGAAGCCGGCCGCCGTCGGTGGCGACGAGGGTCCAGACCACCAGGACCACCATCACGCCGACGTGGAACAGGAACAGGCCGATCAGGTCGAGACGCGGGTAGAGGATGACCCACGCCAGCCCGGCAAACAGGTTCGGGGGGCGGACCGGGAGCGTGGCGCCTCCGGAGAGCAGCTCGCACTCCCACAGGAGCAGTGCAAGACCACCACAGATCGCCTCGACGATCGGATAGCGGGGGGAGATCTCCGAGCCGCAGTCGCGGCAACGCCCCCCGAGCCGCAGCCAGCCGAGGACCGGAACGTTGTCGCGGGCGCGGATTCCATGGCCGCAAGCCGGGCAGTGGGAGCGGCCGTGGAGCGGCGAACGCCCCAGCGGCAACCGGTGGACGACGACATTGAGGAAGCTTCCGATCGTCGCCCCGAGAGCGAACACGCCGGCGGTCAGCAGCGCCTCGACGAGCCCCATCCGTACTTGCTCCGCCGCCGACTCCTCGACGAGGCGGCGTACGGGGCGGGCGCTCGCGTCGACCGCCACGGCGACCGGACGAAGCAGCGGCAGCCCGATGCACAGGGTCAGGACCGCGAGCACCAGCGGCCGGTCGGAGTGCCGCTCCGCCGGGGACGGCAGGTGGGGGAGGCCGGGCTCCGGGTCGTTCACCGCCGCGTTCTCCGGACCGATGCCGGCGGCCGCATGGTGCGGCCCGATCGCTGACCCCGCCGGCCCCGCATGATACGATGCGCTTGTGCAACCACGTTGCTCGTGCAGACTGGTTGTCGATCCTCGTTGGCAGGGTTCACGATGCGGCTCCAGGTGCAGGCCCTCGGCGCGGCGCTGGGGCGCCTCCTGACACACGATTTCTGCCCCGGCGCCAATCGCTGGGTGTACTGGATGAAAAAGCCGATCGCCAGCCTTTCACTGGCGCTGGCGGCGGCCGTGTTGTGCGCCGTGTTCGTCAAGCCGATCGCGCTGGTCGCCGCGGTGGCGATCGGCGTCGTCGTGGCGCTGGGATATGCCTGGCCGTCGATCGCGGTCCGCGGCCTGTCGGCCACGCTCCGCTTCCAGCAGCCGCGCGTCGTCGAAGGAGACGTGGCCCGCGCGGAGGTAGCGGTCCGCAACTCGTGGCCATGGCCGGTGTGGGGAATCTCCCTGGAGGGCGATCTGGGGGGGCCGGCGAGCGTGGCCCTGGCGCGCATCGCGGGACTGTCGACGGCGACCTTCACCTGGGAGTTCGTGCCGCGGCGCCGTGGCTGCCATCCGGCACTGCCGCTGCGTCTGGTGACCGGGTTTCCGTTCGGCCTGCGGCAGGCGAGCCGGACGGTCGCGACGGCGCGCCCGATCCTCGTCTGGCCGCGGACGGTGCTCCTCGAGACGCTCCTCGACGCGGCCGAGACGCGCCCGTCGAGCGACCTCGTCTCCGAGTCGCGCGCCGGCGAGTCGGGCGATGCCATCGGCACGCGCCCGTTCCGCGACGGCGACTCACTGCGGCGCGTCCATTGGCCGCTCACCGCGCGCGGCGGGACGATGGTCGTCAGTGAGAGGCAGGCGCCGGTCCTGTCCGCGGTGCGGATCGTGTTCGATCCGGAGCCGGCGCTGCACGAGGGGGAGGGGCCCGACGGGACGCTCGAACATGCGATCCGGATCGCCGCCAGCATCGCCACCGCCTACCAACGCCAGCACGCCGCGGTCGAATGCTGCTTCGGCCACACCACCCTTCGCGTCGCCCCCGGTGAAGCCGGGCTGCGCCGCTTCCTCGACGACCTCGCCCGGTTCCTGCCACGGACCGACCGCGACGACTGCCACCACGGCACCGCGCCGGGGTGCCGTCGGATCCACCATCGAAACTGCGGCGTGTTCCAGGTTTCGATCGTCAGCCGACGGGCGCTGACGCGGCGCGTCGAACACCGCCACGTCCATGGCGACCGGCTGTGGATCGTCATCGACAACGACACCGCCGGCCCGCGGTCCCCCCTGCCGGGCCGTAGCCTGTGGCTTTCGGGCGACGTCGCCGACAGCTTCCGCCGCGGCTGGAGGAACCTCTGCCATGCCGGCTGAGACGACGCCCCCCGCACCGGCCACGGGCACCAGGCTGCTCGCCGTGGGGCTGGCCGTGGTCGCCGTGGCGACGCTCGAGGCGACGGGGCTGTTCGTCGACGGCGCACGGGATGTCTTCGCCTTCGGGGCCGCGGCTGTGGCCGGCGCGGTCGGCCTGTGGCTCGGGGCCCGGACGGTGGCCCACGCCCCCTGGCTGGGGCGCACGCCGCGGCAGCGGCTCGCCCTCGTGGCCTGCGGCACGGTGGCGGCGTTCGCGGCCGAGGTCGCGGTCCGCCTCGCCGTCGAGGCACCCCTGCCGGTCGAGAAACTCCCCTTGGCGCTGTTCCGCAACGCGGTCCTGCTGCTCGCCCTGTTTTCGCACCATGCCGATGCCCAGCGGATCGGCGGAGTGCTGGCGACGTTCCTGGTGATCTTCGCCTCGGCGCTGGCCGGCCATTTGTGGATCCAGGGGCTGGTCGTGGCCTTCGCGCTGGTCGGGGTGTGGTGGCTGATGGGGAGCTACTGGGAGAGCCTCGACGGTCAGCTCGTCGCCAGCGCCCACCGTGGCGTGCCGCGGCCATGGCTGGTCGCCCTACCCGTGACGCTCCTCCTCCTGCTCCTCGCGCTCCCGGTCGCCGGGAGACAGATCCACGCCCTCGACGGATTCATGCCGACCTCGGGCGGTCAGGACCGCGGTGCTCCCTGGGCGAGCTCCGGTGTCGGTGACGGCGACGACCTCGTCGCCGGCCTTGACAACATCAAGAGCTTCGCGCCGATCGACGACGCGCCCTTCATGACGTCGCACGAGCCGGCGCTGTACGACATCTTCAACGACACCTACAACGAGCCGCGGAAAACCACGCAGCAGCAGCGTGCGATCAGCCTGCCACCACAGACGGCGCAGGTTCCGGAGCGCCATGATGCGGCTACCGCCAGCCGCGCCAGCCGCGAGTTCTCCCTGGTGCGCAAGCCGGGGCGCCCCGACCGCCGCGCGATCGGCGACGTCGCTTCGCCGGCGGTGTTTCACGTCAAGGGACGAGTGCCGCTCCACCTGCGACTCGAGTCGTTCGACCGCTACGACGGAGTCGAGTGGCATCCCGAGCCCGAGCCCGCGCCGGCCGACGGAGTCCTCGTTCCCCGGCTCTCGATGGACACCGTCCACGGGCGCCCCTGGCTGCGGATCGAGTCGGTGGTCACGCTCAACGGCTACGGTCCGCCGGAAACCCACGCCGTGAAGATCGTCAACCTCCAGAGCAACCGGATCCCGGCCCCCGCACGCCTCACCGGCGTCCACGTCGACAAGCTCGGCCAAGCCGATTTCTTCCGTTGGGCGCAGCCCGGGATCCTCCGGCTCGACCGCGATACGATCCCGTCGCTGACCCCGATCCACCTCCAGACACGCGCCGAGAGCCTGCGGGCCCGCGACCGCCTCCCGCTGTTCGCCAACTCCGGCCCCGACTCCTACCGGCAGTGCGGCGACGATCCCGAATCGCACCGCGTCCGCGAGCTGGTGGCGTCGTGGGTCGCCGACCTGCCGCGCGGCTGGAAGCAGATCGACCGAGTCCTGGAACGGCTCCGCACCGACTACGTGCTCGATCCGGAAGCCCGGGCCGGCGCCGACACCGGTCACGCCGTGGCCGACTTCCTCCTCCGCACGCGCCGCGGTCCCGACTATCTGTTCGCCTCGGCCGCCGTGGTGGCGCTGCGCGGTCTCGGCTATCCCGCACGGCTCGTGAGCGGGTTCTACGCCCGTCCCGAACGCTACGATCGCCGCGCGGGTCACACCGCCGTGCTCGCCGACGACGTCCACGTCTGGGCCGAGCTGTTCCTGGCGACGGGAAACTGGGTCACGCTCGAGGCCGCGCCCGGCTACGAGGTCCTGCGTCCACCGCTGTCGTGGGGCGAGTGGGTCGCCGCCGCAGCCCACGGGGCCCTCCGCGCCGTCGCGCGGAACCCGCTGCTCGCGGTGCTCGCGGTGGCGACGCTCATGGCCGCGGTCGTCCTGCGGCGCCGTTTCGTGGACGCCGTCGATGCAGCGGTGCAACGGCTCCGGCCGACACCCTCGGGGCGCGACGCGGTGCGGGCGCTGGTCGCCAGGCTCGACCGGCGCTGCCGGCGGGCAGGAGTGCCTCGGCCTCCCCATGTCACACTTCCGCGCTGGCTGGCGGCGCTCGCCGCGGCATCGGAATCCGATGCCGTCGGCGCCGCGGAGGCCCTCCGCTACTTCGAGACCGCGCTCTACGCCCCGGCCGGCATCGACATCGGGGAGCGGGCCGTCCGCTCCGCGGCGGCCGTCTCCGAGACCTGCTGGTCATGGGCGCGGCTGCGCCAGCGCGCCAGCGTGCCGACGCCACTCCTTCCCACCCCGGGAGCCCGACGATGACCGCGACGACGATGCCCCGTCTGGCCGCCGACGACCGGGTGGCGATCGATGCCGTCCGCCTGCGCCTCGAGGTGGTGCTCAAGGGCAAGCCCGGTGTCATCCGCCGCGTCCTCGAATGCCTGCTGGCGCGCGGCCACCTGCTCCTCGAGGACCGTCCCGGCCTCGGCAAGACGACGCTCGCCAAGGCACTCGCCGATGCCCTCGGCGGCCGTTTCGCACGGCTGCAGTGCACCCCCGATCTCCTCCCCAGCGACATCACCGGGTTTTCGATCTACAGCCAGAAGACGCAGGAGTTCGAGTTCCGCCCCGGTCCGGTGTTCGCCGAGATCCTGCTCGCCGACGAGATCAACCGGGCCACGCCGCGGACGCAAAGCGCGCTGCTCGAGGCGATGGCGGAGCGGCAGGTGACCGTCGACACACGGCGGTTTCCGCTGGCCGAGGCGTTTTTCGTGATCGCCACGCAAAACCCACACGAACAGCATGGCACCTACCCGCTCCCCGAGGCGCAGCTCGACCGGTTCGCGATGAAGCTCGAGATCGGCTACCCCGCCGCCGACGACGAGGTGGCGATGCTTGCCGCCGCGATCGAACACCCCGACCGACCACACACCACCCCCCCCGCGGCCCTGCTCGCCCCCGGTCAGCTCGACCGCATCCAGGCCACCGTCGCGGCGGTCCCGGTGGCGACCGACGTACAGCGCTATCTCGCCGAACTCGCGCGCCGGTCGCGGAGCCATCCCGGGGTGAGTCTCGGGGTGAGCCCCCGCGGACTCCTCACATGGCAGCGCGTCGCCCAGGCACGGGCCTGGCTCGAAGGACGCGGATTCGTCAGCCCTGACGACGTCCAGCAGGTCGCGGAGCCGGTGCTGTCGGTCCGGCTGGGCATCGAGGTCGGCGAGGCCGGGGCCGTGACCGACGAATTGCTCGGCAGCGTGGCCGTGCCCTGACGCATCCCGGCTGTCTTCCCGTGGACGCGGAACGTGTTCGCACGAAGGGTGTTGCGCGCGGCGGTCGTGCCGCGCCACCCCGCCCTGCGGGGGTTTTTTCTCGACAGCGCTTTCTCCGTGTGGCAGACTTTCGGGCCTGCGTCAGACCGTGATCCCCCGCCCTCTCGCACCGCGCACTCGGCGCGGCCCCCCCCCGGAGCAGTCTGATGAAGTGCACCGGCAACTGGCTCGATCGCCGAGGATTCCTTTCGGTGGGCGTCGCCGGCGGACTGGGGATTACGCTCGCCGACATGCTGCGGATGGAGCAGGCCCGGGCCGACCTCAAGAACTACGAGAGCAAGGAGGGGGTCGCCAAGAGCGTGATCTCGATCTTCCTCCCCGGCGGCATGGCCCACCAAGAGACGTTCGATCCCAAGCCGTTCGCCCCGGTCGAATACCGCGGCCCGCTGGGGAGCATCGAGACGGTCGTGCCGGGTGTGCGCGTCGGCGAGGTGCTGCCGCACACCGCCAAGGTGGTCGACAAGCTCGCGATCTGCCGGTCGATGACGCACGGCGAGGCGGCCCACGAGCGCGGCACGCACAACATGTTCACGGGCTACCGGCCCAGCCCGGCGCTCCAGTATCCGAGCATCGGCTCGGTGGTGGCCCACGAGTTCGGCCCGCGCAACAACCTCCCCCCCTACGTCTGCATCCCCAACCAGCCCAACGAGTTCGCCGGCACCGGCTACCTGAGCAGTTCCTACGCCGGGTTCTCGCTGGGGAGCGACCCCGCCGACGGCAATTTCCAGGTCCGCGACCTCGCCCTCCCCGGCGGCGTCGACGCCGGGCGCTTCGACAAGCGCCGCAAGATGCTCGACGTCGTCAACGGCTACTTCCGCGCCAAGGAAAAGAGCGATTCACTCGACGCCCTCGACACGTTCTACGACCGTGCCTACAGCCTGATCAGCTCGGAGAAGGCCCGCGAGGCCTTCGACATGACGAAGGAACCCGACGCGATCAAGGACGAGTACGGCCGCAACCAGGCGGGGATGCGGATGCTCCTGGCCCGCCGGCTGGTCGAGGCGGGCGTCCGGTTCGTGACGCTGACCTACGGCGGCTGGGACATGCACGACAACATCGCCGGGAGCATGAAGGGGCAGATGCCGGTGCTCGACCAGGGGTTCGCGACGCTGATCCGCGACCTCGACCGGCGCGGCCTGCTGGCCTCGACGCTGGTCTGCATCAGCTCGGAGTTCGGCCGGACCCCGAAGATCAACGGCACCGCCGGCCGCGACCACTGGCCGAAAGTGTTCAGCGTGGTGATGGCCGGCGGCGGCATCAAGCAGGGGCTCGTCTACGGATCGAGCAACGCCACCGCCAGCGAGCCGGAGGACGACCCGCTCACCGTCGAGGACTGGGCGACGACGATCTACGACCGGCTCGGGATCGTCGCCGACAAGGAGCTGATGGCCCCCGGCGACCGCCCGATCGAGATCGTCGACGGCGGCAAGGTGCGGCGCGACCTGGTCGTCTGACGCCTGTCCGCCGCCGCTGCGGCGGTCTGCGGGCGTCGGTTTCCCTCCCCCTTCCTTCCCCTGGAGCGCGACGCGGCGGTCTCCGTCGTACGACAGCCATGCAACCGAAGCGGGGCCTGGTGGGGTGCCACTGGATCGCGGTGGCGATGGCCGGCGTGGCCTGGGGACTCGGTGCGGCGGACGCCCTGGCGTCGTTTCCGCAACTGAGCGTGATCCTCCCTCGCGGCGTCCAGCGCGGCGGCCAGCGCGAGCTGCTCTTCCAGGGGGCGCGGCTCAAGGACGCCGAGGAGCTGCTGTTCCACGCCACCACCCCCGACGCCCCGGCCGGGTTCGTCGTCACGGCACTGACCCCCGTCGACGACAATTCCTTCAAGGCCGTCGTCGAGATTCCGGCCGATTGCCGGCTCGGCGAGCACCTCGTCCAGGTGCGCTGCAAGTCCGGGATCTCCGACTTCCGCTCGTTCGTCGTCGGCGCGCTGCCGGTGGTCGACGAGATCGAACCCAACGGCGCGCTCGACGAGGCCCAGGCGATTGTTCCGGGCACGACCGTCCATGGCGTGGTCACCAGCGAGGACGTCGACCTGTTCGCCATCAAGGTGGCCAAGGGGCAGCGGATCGCCGTCGAGGTCGAGGCCCTGCGGCTCGGCAGCCACCTGTTCGATCCGGCGATCGCGATCCTCGACGGGCGGCGCTTCGAGGTGGCGAGTGTCGACGACGCCGCGATCGCCCAGCAGGACGGCGTGCTCTCGATCCTCGCCCCCGACGACGGCACGTACTACGTCCAGGTCCGCGAGACGAGCTACGCCGGCGACGGCAACTGCCGCTACCGTCTCCACGTCGGCTCGTTCCCACGCCCGACGGCCGTCTACCCGGCGGGCGGCAAGGCCGGCGACACGACGGCCGTGACTTTTCTCGGCGACGCCGCCGGGCCGATCCGCCAGGACGTCGCCGTGCCGGCGGCCGGCAGCGTACTCAAGCTGTTTCCCACCGACGGCAGCGGGATCTGCCCGTCGCCGTTGCCACTGCGGATCTCGGCCCTGGGCAACACGCTGGAGCAGGAGCCGAACAACGACCTGCCGGTGGCCACCGCCGCGGCAGCGGAGACCGCCTTCAACGGCGTCGTCGAGACCCCCGGTGACGTCGATTGCTTCCGCTTCGCCGGCACCAAGGGCCAGGCGGTGGCGATCGAGTGCTACGCGCGCCGGATCCGCAGCGGCCTCGACCCGGTGATGAACCTGTTCCACGCCGACGGCCGGGCGATCGCCGGCAACGACGACTCGCGCGGCCCCGACTCGTTCCTCCAGCTGCAGCTGCCCGAGGACGGCGACTACGTGGTGCGGATCACCGACCACCTCGGGCGCGGGCGGCCCGACTTCGTCTACCGTGTCGAGATCGAACCGGTGAAGCCGAGCCTCGCCCTCTCGATCCCGCGCGTCGACCGCTACTCCCAGACCCGCCAGCAGATCGCCGTGCCGCGCGGCAACCGCTACGCCGTGCTGGTCAACGCCACCCGGGCCAACTTCGGCGGCGAGCTGGTCCTCGAGCCGGGGCAGCTCCCCTCCGGCGTCACCGTCCACGCCCGGCCGATGCCGGCGAGCGTCGCGCAGATGCCGGTGGTCTTCGAGGCGGCCGCCGACGCCCCCGTCGCCGGCGGCCTGACGGTCCTCGAGGCCCGGCCGACCGCCGACGAGCCGAAGATCCGCGGCCGCTTCGAGAACTTCGCCGACTTCATCCTCGGCCCCCCCAACAACGCCGTGTATTACGGCGCCCGCGTCGACGCCCTGGCGATGGCGGTGATCGAGGCGCTGCCGTTCCGCATCGAGATCGTCCAGCCCAAGGCGCCGCTGGTGCGCAACGGCTCGATGAACCTCAAGGTCGTCGTCACCCGTGCCGAGGGCTTCGCCGGAGCGGTGACGGTCGAGTTTCCCTTCCGTCCGCCGGGGATCGGCGCGCCGCCGTCGATCACGATCGCCGCCGACGCCACCGAGGGGCTCTGCACGCTCAATGCCGACGCCAACGCGGCGCTGGGCAACTGGCCGGTCTACTGCATCGGCCAGGCCGACGTCGGCGGCCCGGCCTGGGCTGCCTCACAGCTGGCGAGCCTCGACATCGCCGAGCCGTTCACGACCGCGACGCTCGCCCGCGCCTCCTGCGAGCAGGGGCAGCCGGCGCAGATCGTCTGCACGCTCGAGCAGAAGGCGCCCTTCGACGGGGAGGCGGTGGCCCGGCTCCAGGGCCTGCCCCCGGAGACGAGCGCTCCGGAATTGAAGTTCACCAAGGACACCACGCAGCTGGTGTTCGACGTGGCGACCTCCGACAAGAGCCCGGTCGGCAACCACAAGACGCCGTTCGTGGAGCTGATCGCGTCGGTCGCCGGCGAGCCGGTCCAGGCGCGCGGCGGCCAGACCGAGCTGCAGATCGCCGCCCCGACCAAGCCCGCCGCTCCCTCCGCCGCCGCGCCCCAGGCGGCAGCGCCCCCCCCGCCCGCTCCCGAGGCGGCCCCCGCCAAGCCGCTGTCGCGCTTGGAAAAGCTCCGCCAGCAGGCCAAGGGCCCAAGCCCCTCTCCCGCCCCCTGACCGCCCGTTCAACCCCACCCGAACCCCGCCCCACCTCACCGGATCCCTCCCGTGACCTTCGCCGTCCGCGTGCTTTCGCTCGTCGCCATGTCGCTCACGGCCCTTGCCGCCCCGGCGCTCGCCGACGGTCCGGCGCTGGTCGCCGTCGACGTCCATCCCGCGACCGTGCAGCTGGCCGGGAGCCGTGACCGCCAGTCGCTCGTCGTCCAGGCCACCTACGCCGACGGGATCACGCGCGACGTCACCGCCACGGCGACGCTCACGGCCGCCGATCCGGCGATCGCCGCGCTCGACGGCCGTGTCGTCCGGCCGGTCGCCGACGGGACGACGACGATCGCGGTGAGCTTCGGCGACCGCACGCTGTCGGTGCCCGTCACCGTCGCCCGTGCCGCGGAAACGCCGCCGCTGAGCTTCAAACTCGACGTCATGCCGGTGTTCATGCGCTCCGGGTGCAACACCGGCAGTTGCCACGGTGCGGCGCGCGGGAAGGACGGCTTCCGCCTGTCGCTGTTCGGCTTCGACCCCGACGGCGACCACCACCGGCTGACGCGCGAGATCGCCGGCCGCCGCCTCAACCTCGCCCTGGCGGCGGAGAGCCTGCTCCTCGAGAAGGCGACCGGCACCGTGCCCCACAGCGGCGGCGCGAAGATCAAGGTCGGCGACCCCGCCTACGCCACGTTGCTCGAGTGGCTCGAGAAGGGGGCGGCCACCGATCCCGGCCCGGTTCCCGCCGTGACGAAGGTCGAGATCTTCCCGGCCGGCGCCGTCCTCGACGGCGCGGGGGAGACGCAGCAGCTCACCGTCCGCGCCATCTACGCCGACGGCAGTGACCGCGACGTCACCCACCTCGCCGTGTTCCTCACCGGCAACGACAACTCCGCCGCGGTCTCTCCCGACGGGCTGATCACCGCCAAGAACCGCGGCGAGGCGTTCGTGATGGCACGCTACGACACGCACACGGTGGGGATGGACGTGATCGTCCTTCCCAAGGGGCTGTCGTTCACGTGGGCCGATCCCCCGGCCGCCAACGCCGTCGACACCTTCGTCAACGCCAAGCTGCGGAAGCTGCGGATCAACCCCTCGGAGCCGTGCAGCGACGAGGAGTTCCTCCGCCGCGTGTCGCTCGACATCTGCGGCGCGCTGCCCACCGCCGACGAATACCGCTCGTTCATGGCGAGCACCGATCCCGACAAGCGTGCCCACCTCGTCGATTCGCTCCTGGCGCGGAAGGAGTTCGTCGAGATGTGGGTGATGAAATGGTCGGAGCTGCTGATGATCCGCACCGCGCAGCAGATCAGCTACAAGGCGATGCTCCTGTACTACAACTGGCTCCAGGAGCGGATCCAGGCCAACGTGCCGATCGACCAGCTCGTCCGCGAGCTGCTGTCGGCCAGCGGCGGGACGTTCACCAATGCCGCGACGAACTACTACCAGAACGAGACCGACACACTGAAGGTGGCCGAGAACGTCGCCCAGGTGTTCCTCGGGATGCGGATCCAGTGCGCCCAGTGCCACAACCATCCCTTCGACCGCTGGACGATGGACGACTACTACGGGTTCGCCAATTTCTTCGCTCAGATCGGCCGCAAGCCGGGGGAGGATCCGCGCGAGACGGTGGTCTTCAATTCCGGCGGCGGCGACGTCAAGCACCCGGTCGGCGGCCGTGTCGTGCCGCCGAAGTTCCTCGGCGGCGCCTCCCCCGACCTCGCCGGCCGCGACCGCCGGGCGGCGATGGCCGAGTGGCTCACCGCCCCGGACAATGCCTACTTCGCCCGGAACCTCGTCAACATCGTGTGGGCGCACTTTTTCGGCCGCGGCCTCGTCGACGAGGTCGACGACGTCCGCGTCAGTAATCCGTCGGTCAACGAGGAACTGCTCGACGACCTGGCGCGGCGGTTCGTCGAATCGAAGTACGACTTCAAGAAACTCGTCCGCGACATCTGCACCTCGCGGACGTACCAGCTCTCGACCGCGACCAACGAGACCAACGCGACCGACGAGCGCAACTTCTCCCACGCCCTCCTGCGGCGCGTGCGGGCGGAGGTCCTCCTCGACATGGTCTCGGCCGTCACCGACACGAAGAACAAGTTCTCCGGGCTGCCGCTCGGGGCCCGGGCCGTGCAGATCGCCGACGGCAACACGTCGACCTACTTCCTCACCACCTTCGGCCGGGCGACGCGCGGGAGCGTCTGCTCCTGCGAGGTGAAGATGGAGCCCAATCTGTCGCAGGCCCTGCATCTTCTCAACGGCGACACCGTCCAGGGCAAGATCCAGGCCGGGGGCCTGGTGAAGCGGCTCCTCGACGCCGGCCAGTCGCCCGAGCAGGTGATCGAGGAGATCTACGTCCGCGCCTTGTCGCGCCGGCCGACCGACACGGAAAAGGCCGATCTGCTCGCGCTGGTGACGGCCGAGGCGAATCCGCAGCAGGCCCTCGAGGACGGATTCTGGGCGATCCTCAACTCGCGCGAGTTCGTCTTCAACCACTGACGCCCGGCACCGGCGCGCTTTGACGGTGGCGCCGCATCCCGCAGGTGACCCGATGAGGTTTCCCTCCGTTCTCCCCCGGTTCGCCATCGCCGCCGCGCTCCTCGGTGGGGCAGCGCCCGGCCATGCCGCCGACGGCGAGAAGGTGACGTTCGACGACCATGCTCTCCCGGTCTTCCGCCAGCGCTGCGGCACCTGCCACAACCCCGACAAGAAGGCCGGCGGGCTCGATCTGACCACGTATCCCGGCCTGATGGCCGGCGGCGGCTCCGGCGCCGTGGTCGAGGCCGGTGACCCGTCGGCGAGCTATCTGTACCAGCTCGTGACGCACTCGAGCGAACCGAAGATGCCCCCCGATTCGCCGCCGATCCCCGAGGCGGAGGCGAAGATCCTCGAACGCTGGATCGCCGGCGGGATCCTCGAGAACAAGGGGAGCAAGGCGGCGGCGCCGAAGAAGAAACCGATGCTCGCCGCGACCGACGCCGCCCCGTCGCAGCGCCCGGCCGTGGTCCCGCTCCCCGCCCGGCTGCCGCTCGAGCCGGTGGTCCGCACGGCGGCCGACGGCGCCTGCTGCTCGATCGCCACCAGTCCCTGGGCGCCGCTGGCGGCAGCGTGCGGTCAGAAGCAGATCGTCCTGTGGCGCACCGACACCGGCCGGCTCGCCGGCATCCTCCCCTTCCCCGAGGGCCGGCCGCAGGTGGTGGCCTTCAGCCGCTCCGGCAGCCTCGTCCTCGCCGGCGGCGGGCGCGGCGGCGCCAGTGGCCGCGTCGTCGCCTGGAACGTCGAGGATGGCCGTCGGGTGCTCACCGTCGGTGACGAGCTCGACACGGTCCTCGCCGCCGACATCAGCGCCGACCACGCCCTGGTCGCGCTCGGCGGCCCGCAGAAGGTGGTGCGGATCCACTCCGCTGCCACCGGCGAGAAGCTCCACGACCTGCGCAAGCACACCGATTGGATCACGGCGCTGTCGTTCAGCCCCGACGGCGTGCTCCTGGCGACCGGCGACCGCAACGGCGGCGTGATCGTCTGGGAGGCGGCCACCGGCCGCGACTACCTCGTCCTCGGCGGCCACGGCGCGAGCGTCACCGCGCTCTCCTGGCGGCCCGACTCCAACCTCCTCGCCAGCGCCAGCGAGGACGGCACGATCCGCCTCTGGGAGATGGAGAACGGTGGCCAGATGAAGAATTGGAACGCCCACGGCGGCGGCGTGGCGGCGCTCGAGTTCACGCGTGACGGCCGGCTGGTGAGCGTCGGCCGCGACAAGACGCCGAAGCTCTGGGCGCAGGATGGCAACCAGCAGAAGGCCTTCGAGGCCTGCCCCGACCTCGGCCTCGCGGCGTCGTATTGCGACGAGACCGATGCGGTCGTCGTCGGCGACTGGACCGGCGCGATCCGTGTCTTCAAGGGGGCCGACGCCGTCCGGCTCCCCGACCTCTCCACGAACCCCCCCACCCTGGCCGAACGGATCGCCGCCGCCGAGAAGGCCGTGGCCGACACCGCCCCGGCGGTCGAGCCGGCGGCGGTGGCCGCAGCCGCCGCGGCCGCCAGGCACGGCGACATGCAGCGCGCGTTCGCCGGGCTCATGTCCGAGCGCGACGCGGCCATGGCGCGGCTCACCGAGACCGAGAAACAGGCCGAGGCCGCCACCGCGGCGCGGGCCGCCGCCGAGGCTGCACGGGCGGCTTCGACCGCGGCCCTGGCGGAGGTGGAGGGGCAGCTCACCGCGGCGGTCGAATCCCATTCCACGGCGTTGGCCGCGCTGGCCGCCGCGCCTGGCAGCGCCGACCGCGCCGCCGTCGCCGCCGGCGAGGTCCGCCTCCGCGCCGAGCGCGAGCGCCGCGCCGCGGCGGCCGCCGACAGCGCCGCCCGCGAAGCGGCGCTCGGCGCCGCCGATGCCGCGCTGACCGGCATGAACGCCGCCCGCGACGCCGCCCGGACGACCGCCGACTCGATGGCCGCCCAGGTCGGGGCGCTCGAGCCGGAACTGGCGTCTCTCCGGGCGGCGGCTGACGCCGCCGAGGCAGCCCGTGCCGAAGCCGCGGCGCGGCTCGACACCGCCCGGGCCGAACTGGCCCGGTGGCAGGACGAGGGGGCGTTCGTGGGGCGCTACCGCGAATTCGCCGCTGCCGTCACCGCCGCGGAGGAGGTGCTCCGCCAGGCGGAGCAGGCGGCAGCCGACGCGGAGGCGAAGGTCGCCGCCGACGAGGCGGCGCGGCGGGCGATGACCGACGAGCGCACCGCGAACCAGAAGGAGCTCGAGACCCTCGTCGCCGCCGTGGCGACCGCGGAACAGGAACACCGGGCGTTGCTCGAACGCGTCGCCGTCCGGCAGACCGAATTGGCCGCCGCGCAGGCCACCCTCGAACGCCTCGCCACCGCCGCCGGCCTCCTCGGGGCGGCCGCCACGCAGGCCCAGGCCGCGGCCGCCGCGGCTCCCGGCGATGCCGAGTTGGCCGCAGCGGTGAAAGTCCTCGGCGACACGATGGCCGCCAAGGCCGCCCAGATGAAGGCGATGCAGGAGGCCCTCGCCGCGCAGACCGCCGAACGCACCGCCTGGGAGCAGGAGGCCGCCGGTCGGGTCGAGGTGGCCGCCAAGGCGAAGGCGGCGATGCCGGTCGTCAGCGCGAAGATGGCCGAGATCGACGGTCGGATCGCCGCCGCCGCCGCGGTCGTCGCCGAATCGACCGCGGCGCTCGAAGCCGCCCGCGCCCAGGCGACGGCGAAGCAGGCCGAGGTCGACGCCGCGCTGACGGCGTTGCGGACGTTCCAGGGGATCACGGCGAAGTGAAAGGCGCGCGCCGGCTGCTCCTCGCTGCGGGGTGCAACGGTCCGCACTGGCCGCGCCCGTCGCCGCGCCCGGGGCGCCGGCGTGCCCGACCGGCCGCTACCCGACCAGCTCCGCCAGGGGCTCACCACCGGTGACCAGCGCCAGGGGCCGGCCGAGGCC
Source organism: Planctomycetota bacterium (assembly GCA_016872555.1). Lineage (NCBI taxonomy): Bacteria > Pseudomonadati > Planctomycetota > Planctomycetota bacterium. The sequence goes on along the minus strand of VGZO01000030.1, from coordinate 16,385 downwards.
GTCGCGGAACTCGGTCGCCGGGGCGATCCCGAGCAACTGGAAGATCGTCGCCGCGAGGTCGGGGGGACGGACGGGGCGGAGCGTCGGCTGGGCGCCGTGGGCGTCGCTCGCGCCGATCACCGCGCCGCCGGGGAGGCCGGCGCCGGCCAGCGCCACCGAAAACACGCTCCCCCAGTGGTCGCGGCCGCCGGAGGGGTTGATCCGCGGTGTGCGGCCGAACTCCCCCATCGCCACCACCAGCGTGTCGTCGAGGAGGCCGCGTTCGGCGAGGTCGTCGAGCAGTGCCGCCAATGCCGTATCGAACGACGGGCAGAGGACGCGCTCGAGCCGGCCGGCGTTGTCGACGTGGGTGTCCCACAGCGGATTGTTGGAGGTCGTGTCGCCGGGCTCGCGCGGGTAGTTGACCTGCACGAGCCGGACCCCCGCCTCGACCAGGCGGCGGGCGAGGAGCACGCTCTGGCCGAACTTCGTCCGGCCGTAGCGGTCGCGCGTCGCCTCCGTCTCGCGCTCGATCTCGAGCGCCCGGCGCGTGGCGCCGGCGGAGAGCAGCTCGAACGCCTCGTGGCGCACGCGCTGGGCCTCGAGCAGCCCCTGGCTGCCGGCAATCGCCAGGCCGTCGAGAGACTCGAGCAGGCCGCGCCTGGCGCCGAGGCGACGGACGGCCTCGGCGGGCACCGACAGCCCGTCGATCTCGAGGCGCGCCGCCGACGGGTCGCAGCGCAGCAGGTGCGGATGCCAGGCCGCCCCCATGAAGCCGCCATTCTGGCCGGGCCAGGGGATGGCGGGGTTGTTGACGAGGCCTTCGGGGATCACGACCGCGTCGAGCGGGCCGTCGTCGGCCGGCCGCAGCGCTCCCACCGCCGCGGCGATGCTCGGCCAGTCGGCGGCGCTGGCGGGGACGTTCTCGGCGACGCTCGCCGGCTCGTGGCCGGTGAGCATGAAGCAGCCGCTGGTGGAATGGGAATGGATCCCGGTGGTCATCGAGCGGATCACGCACAGCCGGTCGGCGCGCCGGGCCAGCCGCGGCAAGAGCTCGCAGAACGCCACCCCCGGCACGCTCGTCGATACCGGCAGGAACGGCCCGCGGATCTCGACGGGGGCCGCCGGCTTGGGGTCGAACGTCTCGTGCTGCGGCGGACCGCCGGCGAGGAACAGCACGATGCAGTTGCGCGCCCGGGCAGTGCCGGCCGGCGCGGCCGCACCGGCGACCTTCCGCCGCGAGACGAGGTCGCCGAGGCTCACCCCCAGCGCCCCCAGGCCGCCGATCCGCAGCACCTCCCGGCGGGGGACGGGACCGCGGCAGGGATGAGGCAACCGACCACCCACGGCACACCCCCTCGACCGCGACCCAGTGCCCGCACGGGCCGCCGCTGCCCTGCCGCATCACGGCCCGATTGTACCCCTCCCGCGCGCCCCCTCCAGGGCAAAACCACGCTGTTTTCAGCCTCGGCGTGATCGGCCGCACCGCACCCTTCCCGCCCCGGGGTCGGCCGGACGCTTTCGGTCATCCCCCGCGCCGGGCGGATACGATGAACGTATGGTGAAGCTGGTTTTTTCCTACCGCCGCGTTCGGTCACGCCCGGCTGCGGCGGCGATCCTGCTGGCGGCCATGCTCGTGGCCTGGGCGGCAAGCGCGCGTGCGGCCGAGCCTCCCCCCGCCGACGCCCGAGCCGCCGAGACGCAGTTCGAGCAGCGCGTCCGGCCGGTGCTGGTGGCGCGCTGCCAGCGGTGCCACGGCCCGGGCGTCGCCGAGGCGGGACTGCGGCTCGACAGCCGCCAGGCGCTCGACAAGGGGGGCGACGGCGGGCCTGTCGTCGTTCCGGGTGACGTCGCCGCCAGCCGGCTGGTGGCCGCGATCAGGCGGACCGGCGACCTGGCGGCGATGCCCCCCGACGAGCCGCTTCCGGCCGAGGAAGTCGCGGTGCTCGAATCATGGATCGCAGCCGGTGCACCGTGGCCCGACTCCGGTGGCGCGATCGACCTGGCGAGCCTTCCCCTGGCCGACAGGATCGCCGCCGCCCGCGGTGGGCACTGGGGCTACCGCCCCCCCGTGCGTCATGCCCCCCCAGAACCAGCCACCGCTCCCGCTGGATCGACGTGGACTTCCCCGATCGATCGCTTCCTTCTCGCCGCGATCTCCGCCGCCGGTCTGTCGCCGTCCGCGGAGGCGGCACCACGCGAACTCCACCGCCGGCTGTGGTTTGACCTCGTCGGTCTGCCGCCACCGGCCGACGAGGCCGATGCGTTCGTCTCGGCGCCGACCGAGGAGGCCTACCGGGCGCTCGTCGACCGTTTGCTCGCCACGCCCGAGCACGCCGAACACTGGGCCCGCAAGTGGCTCGATCTCGCCCGCTATGCCGACACGATGGGCTACGCGTTCGCGAACCAGGATCCGCGCTATCCCTTCGCCTGGACCTACCGCGACTGGGTCGTGCGGGCGCTCGCCGCGGATCTCCCCTACGACCGCTTCGTCACCCTCCAGCTGGCGGCGGACCGGATCGAACCGCCGGTCGATTCCGCCGACCTCGCCGCCCTCGGGTTCCTCACCGTGGGGCGGACCTTCCTCGGCAACACCCACGACATCATCGACGACCGGATCGATCTGGTGACGCGCGGCCTGATGGGGCTCACGGTCGCCTGCGCCCGCTGCCACGACCACAAGTACGAGCCGATCGGGACGGCCGACTACTACGCCCTCCACGGCGTGTTCGCCAGTTCGCGGATCCCCGACGCCCTGCCGGTGATCGGCCCGGCACCCCCCGGCCCCGAGGCCGAGGCGTTCGCCGCCCGGTTGGCCGAGCTCCGGGCGGCGATCCCTGCCCACGAGCAGGCGGTCCAGGCACGCGGCTCCCGCGAGGCGGTGGCCCACGCGGCCGACTACTTCATGGAAACCGCCCGCCCGGCGCCGCGCAACGCCGACAACCGCCCCCCGCGGACGGCCGATGGCTACGACCTGCAGCAGTTCCTCATCGACCGGCTCGCGGCGCTCGTCAACCGCCATGATGCGAATCATCCCGTCCTCGGGCCGTGGGTCGCCCTCGAGGGTCGCCCCGACGCCGAACTGGGGGCCGCGGTGCGCGACCTGCTGGCCGTCTGGGGCGAGGCCCCGCCCGCCACGGTCGTCAATCCGCTCGTGCTCGCCGAACTGCGCTCGTCCGCGCCCGACTCGCTCCGCGCGCTGGCCGAGGCCTATGCGCGGGTGATCCTGCGCGCGGCACCGGAGATGGCCGGCGGCCCTGCCCCGGGGACCGATCCCGACGGGATGGCGGAGGTCCGGGCGCTGCTCGGGGCGGAGGGCACACCACTGGTGCTGGCGCAGGCGGAGGCGATGCGGGTCGCGACCGTCGCCGAGCAGAACGAAGCGCGCAAGCGCCGGCAGGACATCGTCCGGCACGAGGCCGAGGCTCCCGGCGGACCCCCCAAGGCGATGGTCCTCGTCGACGCCGATCAACCCCACGACAGCCAGATCCTCATCCGTGGCAATCCCGGCCGGCCCGGCGACCGCGTGCCCCGGCGCCTCCCGGAGATCCTCGGCGGTGTCGAGCTACCCACGCAGACGAGCGGCCGGCTGGAGCTCGCCAAGGCGATCGTCGCCGCCGACAATCCCCTCACCGCACGGGTGATCGTCAATTGGGTCTGGACGCATCATGTCGGCAGCGGCCTCGTGCCGACCCCCGGCGATCTGGGCCTCCGCGGCGAGGCCCCGAGCCACCCCGAGCTGCTCGACGATCTCGCGCGCCGCTTCATCGAGGAGGGGCACTGGAGCCTCCGCTGGCTGCACCGCGAGATCGTCACCAGCCGCGCCTGGCGGCAGTCGAGCGCCACCGCCGCCGCTGCCGCGGCGATCGACCCCGACAACCGGCTGCTCGCCCGCGCCAACCGCCGCCGTCTCGATTGGGAGGCGTTCCGCGACTCGCTCCTCAGCGCGGCCGGCACCCTGTCGACGAACCGCCGGGGTGGACCGGGGAGCGATCCGCTGACGAAGGATTCTGCCGACCGGCGCAGCCTCTACACGCGGCTCGACCGCCAAGACGTGCCCGGCACCCTCCGGATCTTCGACCTGGCCAATCCCGACACCGCCGTCCACGTGCGGCCGCGGACGAGCGTGCCGCAGCAGTCGCTCACGGTGCTCAACGCGCCGCTGGTGGTGGAGGCCGCCCGGGGGGTCGCCGGGCGATCGGCGCGCGAGGCGGGCAGCGGGGCGGCCGACGACGAGCGGCTCGCGCGACTGTGGCGGGCGGTGCTGTCCCGCGGTCCCACTGCCGGCGAGCGGATCACCGCCCGCGCCTGGCTGGAGCGTGATCGGGAAGCGGATGCGGCCGGCCCCACCGATTTCGACTGCTGGTGCCGGCTCGCCCAAGCCCTGCTCGCGACGGCGGAGTTCCAGTTCGTCGATTGATCCGCCGACGGTGCCCCGAATTTGGGAACGATCCCATGGATGCCCTCACGCGACGTGATGCCCTCGTCCGCACCGGCCTGGGGATCGGCTGGCTGGGGGCGAGCGACTTGCTCACCGGGACGGCGGCCGGCGACGGCGGCGGACCGGCGGCTCCGCGCTCACTGGCACCGCGGCCCCCGCATTTCGCCGCGCGGGCGCGGGCGGTGATCCATCTGTTCGCCAACGGTGGCCCGAGCCACCTCGATACCTTCGATCGGAAGACAGCCCTCGAGAAGTACGCGGGGCAGGAGGTGCCCGGTCGGCTGCCCACGGAGCGGCGCACCGGGGCCGCCCTCCCCTCGCCGTTCGCCTTCGCCCGCCACGGCGACAGCGGGCTGGAGATCAGTGATCTCTTTCCGTCGGTGGCGCGCCACGCCGACCGGCTCCTCGTGGTGCGGTCGATGCACGCCGACGTGCCCAACCACGAGCCGTCGCTGATGCTGATGAACTGTGGCGACGGCCGGCTGGTGCGCCCCGCGGCCGGCGCCTGGGTGACCTACGGACTGGGAACCGAGAACCAGAACCTTCCCGGATTCGTCGCCATGTGCCCCGGCGGCTATCCGATCAAGGGCACCGAGAACTGGCGGAGTGCCTTCCTCCCCGGGGCCTACCAGGGCACCTACGTCGACACTCGGAAGAAGACGGTCGAGGAGCTCGTCGAGCACGTCCGCCACCCGGTGCTCGACCGCCCCACCCAGCGCCGCCAACTCGACCTCACCGCGACCCTCGACCGCGACCACCTCGCCGCCCGCCCCCACGATCCGCAGCTCGAGGCCCGTCTGGCGTCGATGGAACTGGCCTGGCGGATGCAGGCGGAGGCGAGCGAGGCCTTCGACGTCACCCACGAACCGAAGCATGTCCGCGAACGCTACGGCGACGACGTGCAGGGGCGGCAGATGCTCATCGCCCGGCGCCTCGTCGAGCGCGGCGTCCGCTACGTGCAGGTCTGGCACGGCGAGGGACAGCCGTGGGACAGCCACGAACACATCGAGAAGGCCCATCGCAGGCTCGCCAAGGAGTGCGATCAGGCGATCGGTGCGCTGCTCGACGACCTGGTGGGTCTGGGGATGCTGGAGAGCACCGTCGTCCTCTGGGGGGGCGAGTTCGGCCGGACACCGACGATCGAGCTCCCCTCACCGGGCAACGTGACGGTCGCCTCGGGCCGCGACCACAACCACCACGGGTTCACCGTCTGGATGGCCGGTGGCGGGGTCCGTGGTGGAACGGTCCACGGCGCCACCGACGAGCTCGGCTTCAAGGCGGTGGAGAAACCGGTGCACGTCCACGACCTCCAGGCGACCATCCTCCATCTGCTCGGGCTCGACCACACCCGCCTCACCTACCGGCACAGCGGGCGCGATTTCCGCCTCACCGACGTCCACGGCCGGGTGATCGACGACTGGCTGGCCTGACGCACGCCGCCGCCGAGCGCCACCGTCACGTTCCGTCGGTGCGCTTCACGCCGGCGGACTTGGAGCGGGTGCCGATCGCCTCGGCGAAGATCGTCGCACCGGGCAGCGACTCGCGGAGGCGTTCGACTCCTGCGGGCGACAGATCCGTCCCGGACAGGCCGAGCTTCCGCAGGTTCGTCATCGTCGCCAGCACGTCGATCGCCTGGTCGTCGATCGCCGTCTGCACCAGATAAAGATCGGTGAGCTTCGGGCAGCCGGCGAGATGGCCGAGGGCGGCATTGGTGATCTTCGTGCTCGACAGCGTCAGCTTGCGGAGCTTTCCGAGCCCCGTCAGCCGGGCGACCCCCTGGTCGGTGATCCGCGTCTGGGTGCATTCGATCTCCTCGACCTCCGGCACCCAGCCGACGAGTTGGCCGAGATCGTCGTCGCGGATCCGGGAGCGCTGCATCTCGAAACGGAACAGCCGGTCGTCGTCGAACACCGCCCGGCCGCCGAGACTCCGCGCGAGGCTCTCGGCACGCTTTTCCGGTGGGCGGGAACAACCGATGGTCACGGCGACCGTGACGATCACGAGCCAACGTACCCACGCCATGGCCACGCCCGCATCCCATCGTCCGCCGCGACCGATGCACCGCTCCCCTGCGGTGTCCACCGGCCCACCTCCCACCATTTCGGGGGCAGCGTGGGCCCTGCCTGACGGGTAGTTTAGATTTCACATCCGCCCGATCATCTGTCAACTCCTGACGCACCCCCCGATGGCGTCGCGCGACCAGCCGCCCGATCGCTCTGCCCCGCGCCGACCCCCACGGCGGCGGAGGCGGCGCGGCGTGCCGGTGCAGCACCTCGTGGCGGCGCTTGCCGCGAGCCTGATCGTCGCCGGGGTCGAACGCTGCCGGAGGCAGGACGCCGCGACCGCAGGCGATTGGCTGGTGGTCACGGTGAACGACGGCGACACGGTGACCGCGAAAGCCCCCGACGGAGGCAATCAACCGATCCGCCTGGTCGATATCGACGCCCCCGAATACGACCAGCCGTTCGGCCGCGAGGCCCGTGATGCCCTCGCCGCCCAGGTGGGGGGACGCCGGATCGCGGTCGAGTCGCACGGGCTCGACCAGCACGGCCGCGTGCTGGGACGGTTGCGGGTGGAGGGCGTCGATGTGAACACCCGGCTCGTCAGCCAGGGGTATGCCTGGGTCTTCAACCGCGCGCCCGATCCCGACCTGGTGGCCGCGGAGAGCGCCGCCCGGCGCGAACGGCGTGGCCTGTGGGCTGCCGACAACCCCATCGAACCCTCATCGTGGCGGGCACGCCATCCGCGGCAGCCGTAGCCTCTGGCTCCGACGCGGACCGAGGGCCGGGCGGACCCTGGCCGCGGACGGCTGTCGCCCCCACGGCGAACCACTTCCTGCCGGCCGGGGATTGGTTTAGGGTTCCCGCATGGGGTTTACCTTCGAGGTCGTCGTCACCGGGATCGGGGTCGTCAGCCCACTGGGCATCGGCACCGACACGTTCTGGCGCCGGCTCGTGGCCGGCGAGAGCGGGATCAAGCCGCTCGACCGCTTCGATGCCAGTGCCCTGTCGGTGCGGTTCGGCGGCCAGATCACCGACTTCGATCCCAAGGAACATGTCCGGCCGCGCAAGAGCCTCAAGGTGATGAGCCGGGAGATCCAGCTCGGCTTCGCCGCCGCCGAACTGGCGATGGCCGACGCCGGTCTGGTGGGCGCGGCACGCGACCCCGACCGGTTCGGCGTGGTGTTCGGCGGCGACATGATCTACGCCGACCTCGAAGACCTCGCCGGCGCCTACCGCCGCTCGCTCCGCGGCCGGCAATTCGACTTCAGCCTCTGGTCGGAGGCGGTCCACGAGGAGCTCCATCCACTCTGGCTGCTCAAGCATCTCCCCAACATGACCGCGTCGCACATCGCCATCGCCCACGACGCGCGCGGCCCGAACAATTCGATCGTTCTCGGCGACGTGTCGGGGCTGCTGGCCGTCGGCGAGGCGGCGAGCGTGATCCAGCGCGGCTGGGCCGACGTGATGCTCGCCGGCGGCACGGGCTGCCGGCTCCACCCGACGGCATTGGTCGCCCGCGGCGACGCCCTGCTGAGCCACCGCGCCGGCGACGGCCGCGGCGCCTGCCGCCCCTTCGACCGCGACCGCGACGGGCTGGTCAACGGCGAAGGGGCCGGTGTCCTCGTCATCGAGTCGCGAGCGCATGCGGTGGCCCGCGGCGCGAGGATCCGGGCCCGGATCCTCGCCACGGCGTCGCGCTGCGAGCCGGGCGCGCGCCGCACCGGCCTCACGGGGTCGTCACTCCGCCAGGCGATCGCCGCGACGATGACCGCTGCCGGCCTCGACGCCGAACGGCTCGGCCACGTCAACGCCCATGGCGTCGGCACGATCGACATGGACCGCGCGGAGGCGACGGCGATCGCCGCCGAGCTGGGAGCGGTACCCGTGACCGCGCCGAAATCGTCGTTCGGCCACCTCGGCGCCGGCGGGGGCACCGTCGAACTGGCCGCCAGCGTGCTCGCGCTCGAACACGGGCTCGTGCCGCCGACGCTCAATTACGAGCATCCCGATCCGCAGTGCCCAGTCCGCGTCGTCCACGGTGGGCCGCTCGCCGGAAGGCCGGCGACGGCGCTGGTGGTCAATCTCTGCTCAACCGGCCAGGCGGTGGCGGTGGCGATCGCCGCCGACGGCTGAACCGCCGTCGCTCCCGGCATGGAGCCGGTCACGCTCCCGGCCACTGTCTGCTCGGCAGGCTGTCGTTCGCCGTCTGCTCGGCTCGCTGTCGTTCGCCGTCCGCTCGGCTCGCTGTCGTTCGCCGTCCGCTCGGCTCGCTGTCGTTCGCCGTCCGCTCACCATGTCCCGTTGATGCCGAACGCGAAGCCGTTGAGGAACATCTGCCCGCCGCCGTCGATCGGGTTTTGCCGGATCTTGTTCATGTTGAACTGCCGCGTCGCGGTCGCCAATCCGCCGATCCAGAGGAAGTCGTAGCTGCACTGGACGGCGAAGTTGGGGGTTACGTTCCAGCCGGCGAGGACCGTCAGGTCGCCGAGGAATCCCGGCGCCGTCTGCTTGGCGGCCATCTGCCAGCTCTCCGTGCCCTGCGGCACGGTGACGGTCTGCGGGACACCGTTGAACACGATCTGATTGCCGTCGAGGTCGCGGATCGGGATCTGCGACGGCAGGTAGGTGTTGACCCCGTTGAACGACTGCTGGTTGGACGTGAACGAGATCGCCGGTGCCGCCCGGCCGCGGAGGCCCCAGTAGAAGAACTCGTTCTGGCTGATCAATTCGCCGCCGAGATTGAGGCCAAGGAGCCAATTCTGCGTCTCGATGTTGTAGTCGCCGCCGAAGCTCGTCACCGGCTGCCCGGGCATCCGCCCCATGAAGTTGACCGACTCGTTCACGTTGGCGACCCGCGGCCCGATGATCAGGCTCGGCAGCCATCCGCGCTCGGCATGGCGCGTCCATTCGCCGTTGGGCGACATCGTCACCTTGTCGCGGCCGAGCCGGCGGTGGATTTTCCAGTTCAGCTCCATGCTGTTGAAGTTCGAGGTCGTCTTGAGGTCGTATTCCTGGGCGCCGGTGAAACCCGGCGAGGCGGCCGCGAGCGTCGGCACGAGAAACGACGACGCGGTTCCGCTGTTGAGGACGATCGCGTTCCAGGTGTCGTTGACCACGAAGGCGAAGCCGCCGTAGTAGGTGAATTCGAGCGACTGGTCGCGATTGAGATAGTCGCGCCCGACGTAGGTACCGAGTGTCACCCGGGCCCCGGGGGAGAGGTCGTAGGGGATCGAATCGGTGACGAACACCCCCTGCTTGTTGCGCCCCGCCGGTACCGGCACGAGGATGTCGTGGCCGACGACGCGGCGGTATTCGCGATCCCGCCCCATCCACACGCTCTCGGCGGAGCCGTACCACTGCCCGAGCGAGAACCAACTCCCGGAGCTGACCTCGTCGGGCATCCGCTCCATGAACGACTCGTCGAGCCGCATGTCGTCGGCCATCCGCTGCGGCAGGTCCGGCACGCCCCCGAGGATCGGCTCAACGGGCACCAAAGCCCCTTCCACGGCCGATGGTTCGAGGATCATGCCCGGGTCTGCGGCCGGGGCTTCCTCGAGCTCGAGCGCCGGTGCCCCGAGCACCGCGGGGCTGGCGAGGACGCTCTCGGCGCGCGAGTCTGGGAAGACAGGCGCGACGTCGGCGGCCAGGCCGGTGGTGGCACAGCAGACGGCCGTCAACAGGCCGCTCCACACCGTGCCAGGCAATGTCGTCCTCGTCCGCATGAAGTGCTTCACGGTCGGCCCCGTGTGCGAAAAGTCGTCGAAACCCGAACAACCGGCATACGCGGTGGAGTTATCGTCACCGTCAGAATCGATTCACGAGAAAAATCCGTCGTCTTCACCGGCCGCTTGCCCAGCTTTCCAGGGTTGTCCATGCGGCCGTCGAGGCCTCGCCCCCGTGCTGGCCGTCACGATCCCCCCGCGCGGAAACTCCCCGCCCGGCCTCCAGTGCACCCCCGCCGCGGCACGATCCACAATAGGCCGCGTGGGCGGCGCGAGACGGCCGCGGAGGTTGTGCGATGCGAATGATGGTCAAGCGACAGCACCTGCTCCTCGCCGGGCTGCTCCTGTTCTTCGCGGGGGTCCAGTTCCGCGTCGTCGAGTCGTTCACCCTGTCCGAGAAGTCGACCCGGTTCATCGCCACTCAGCTCGGGGCCCAGCCGGCCGCCCCTGCCACGGCAGCGGGCATCTGGCAAGCACCGACGGGGCGGAAGATCCTCGCCCCGCCGCGCTGGCTGGGGCTGGCGCTGATGTCGGCCGGCTCCGTGCTCACGCTCCGCAGCCTGTCGATGCGCGGCGGCGACTGAGCATTCGCCGGGTCAGGCGAGCGCCTCGCGGATCACGGTTCCCGCCACGTCCGTGAGGCGGATGTCGCGGCCGCTGAAGCGGTAGGTGAGCCGCGTGTGGTCGATGCCCAGCAGCCAGAGCATCGTGGCGTGGAGGTCGTGGATCGTGCAGGCCTTGTCGACCACCCTGTAGCCGTAGTCGTCGGTCGCCCCGACGACCGTGCCCCCCCGGACGCCCCCGCCCGCCAGCCACATCGAGAACGCCTGGGGGTTGTGGTCGCGGCCGTCGGACCCTTGCGCGAACGGCGTCCGGCCGAACTCGCCGCTCCAGACCACGAGCGTCGAATCAAGCAGCCCGCGCTGCCCGAGGTCGGCGAGGAGGGCGGCGATCGGCTGGTCGACCGCACGGGCGTTGCGCGCGTGCCCCTCGCGGAGGTTGGAGTGCTGGTCCCAGCGGTCGGTCCCGACCGACGGGCAGGTCAGCTCCACGAACCGGACGCCGCGTTCGACCATCCGCCGCGCCAGCAGGCACTCGCTGGCGAAGATTCGCGTCGGCTCGTACTCGCTCTCCAGGCCGTAGGCGCGCTTCGTGACGGTCGACTCGGCGGCGAGATCGAGGAGGCCCGGGACCTCCGTCTGCATCCGCCACGCCAACTCGCGGTTGGCGATCGCGCTGTCGAGCGCGTCGGGCACCGCGGGATAGGCCGCGGCGAACCCACCGTCGAACCGCCGCGCGAGGTCGACCTTCGCGCCCTGCCGCGCCCGGCTGCCCTCGCGCGGCGCGACGTTGGCCAGCCCCGCCGCCGTCGGCCGGATCACCGACCCCTGGAACGTCGCGGGGAGGAACCCGGCGGTGAAGTTGTCGAGGCCACCCGGCGGGATCAGGCCGCCGTTGATCACCATGAAGCCGGGGAGGTCGGCGTTCTCGCTCCCCAGGCCGTACGTCGTCCACGCCCCCATGCTCGGCCGCCCCTGCAGCCCGCTGCCGGTGTGGAGGAAGTAGTTGGCGTTGGTGTGCTCGGGAAAGGCACTGGTCATCGAGCGGATCACCGCCAGCCGGTCGGACTCGGCGGCGATGCAGGGAAACAGGTCGCTGACGAGGATGCCGCTCTCGCCGTGGGCCCGGAACGTCCACGGGCTCGGCAGCACCGTGCCGACGTTGTTGAACTGCGTGGCGTCGACCTTGAACAGCTCGCGCGGGTTCCGGCCGGCGTCGCGCGCCAGACGCGGCTTGGGATCGAACGAATCGACCTGCGACACGCCCCCGTCCATGTACAGGAAGATCACCGATTGCACGCGCGCCGGATGGTGGCACGCGGTCACGCCGGCCGCCGCCGCCCGCTCCCCCTCCAGCAGCGCCGTCGCCGCCACGGCACCGAACCCGCAGGCCGTCTCCGCCAGCCACTGGCGCCGCGACGGCGCCGCGGGGCGGACGCGGCGGCAGGGAAACGGCGAACCGGAGCCGGGCGCGCTCATGGCAGGTAGATGAACTCCTTGGCGTTGACAAGCGCGTGGGCGAGATCCGCCCAGCTGGCCTCGTGGCGCGGATCGGCCGCGAAGTCGACGCCATGGAGTGCTGCCTGCTCGGCGAGAAACGCCTCGGCGGCGGTGATCTCGTCGGGGCGCGGCGGGCGTGCGAACACGGCGCCGACCAGCACCGCGATCCGCTCGCGCGGCGTGGCGACCGGCTCCGCCAGCACGCGTGCCGCCAGGAGCCGCGCCTGCTCGTGGACGAACGGATCGTTGAGGAGCACCAGCGCCTGCGCCGGGACGTTGGTGACGTTGCGCCGCCCCATCGCCTGGAACGGCACCGGCATGTCGAAGGCGAGCTGGAACGGGGGGAGGAAATTGCGGCGGATCTTCGTGTACAGGCTGCGGCGACCGGCCCCGTCGAGCGGCCCGGGGGACGGGCGCCCGCGCCCCTCCTGGAACTCCGTCAGGTGGACCTCGACCGGCGGTCCGCCGACCGTGCGGTCGAGCCGCCCCGACACGGCCAGCAGCGCGTCGCGGACCGCCTCCCCCTCGAGCCGCCGCAGAGGAGCATGGTGGAGGAGATGATTGGCAGGATCGACGGCCAGCGCCTCGGGAGCCGCGACCGACGACATCCGCCAGGCGTTGCTGACGACGACCTCGCGGATCAGCCGCTTGAGGCTCCAGCCCTCGGCGCGAAAGCGCACGGCGAGCCGGTCGAGGAGCGCCTGGGCGAGCGGATCGGCGGGGGCCTCGCCGAGGCGGCCGAAGTTGTCGGGGGTGGCCACCAGGCCGCGGCCGAACAGCCAGTGCCAGACGCGATTGACGACCACGCGCGCCGTGAGCGGATTGGCCGGATCGACCAGCCGTTCGGCCAGTTCGCGCCGCCCTGAACTCGCCGCCGGCCAGGCCGGCTGCCCGGCGCCGTCGATCGCCTCGAGGAACCGGCGCGGCACGGTGTCGCCGCGCCGCGCCGACGATCCCTTGAGGAGGATCTGCTGCTCGATGCCGTTGCCGTCGAGCAGCGCCGGCGCCGTCGCACTCGCCAGCCGGACGTCGGCCGCGATCCGGGCGCGCTCGGCGCGCGCCCGTGCCGCGGCGGCGGCCAGCCGGGCCGCGGCACCGCCGGTCCAGTCGGTCGCCGGGTCGCCCAGCGCCGTCTCGAGCACCGCGGCCTGCGCCGTCCCGATCGGGCCACCGCTGCGGCAGGCGGCGAGGGCGTCGTCGAGGAGCGTTACCAGCGCCGTGGCACCGTCGGCGCCCGCCGCCACGCGCCGTTCGACCTCGAGCGCCACGGCGTCACCACGGCGCGGCTCGTCGGGCGCGGCCACGACCTCGGCGACGTCCACCGCGCCGGCGATCGGCGCGTATTCGACGTGGACGAAATGGCCACGCGACCAGTCGATGTCGGCGCGCAGGTCCTGCCGCACCCAGCGCCACTGCCCCTGAGTGTCGACGGTGGTCACGGTGCCGCCGTACAGCGGCCCGATGATCACCACGTGGCCATCGACGCAGGTGAAGATCTGCACGTGGCCGCGGACGCGGTGCCAGAGGACGCCCTGCGTGAGCCACACCTTCGGCGTCCGCAGCACCTTGCCGCCCCTGTCGACCCCACCGAGCGGACCCGGCTCGCGCTCGCCGGTCGACGTCGTCCGCGCCCAGACCTCGTCGGCCCGCGCGACGGACACCGGCAGGATGCCGAGGCCGGCCGCGGCGGCCCGCGGCAACGGCTGGCCGGCGACCACTCGCCGCCAGGCGGTGCCGTCGCAGACCACGGGGGTCGGCGCGGCGTCGTCGCCGTAATCGGCGATCACGACCGCGCCGTCGCGGGGCACCGGCGGCGCGGCGCCGGCGAGGCGCTCGCGGAGTCGGGCGAGCACCTCGTCGGGCGGCCGGGAAGCGATCGCCTCGGCGACGGCGGGGAGAAGGCCACGGCGCTCGGCCGCGTCGGCGGCAGCGAGGCGATTCGCCACGGCGCGGTTGGCGGGGAGCGTCTCGAACGGCACCTGGCGGTAGCTCGCCGACATCACCGTTCCGGCCAGCGCGTAATAGTCGGCGGCGGAGATCGCGTCGAACTTGTGGTCGTGGCAGCGTGCACAGCCCAGCGGCAGCCCGAGAAACGCCTTCCCGAACGTGTCGATGCGGTTGTCGATCCGATCGGCCTCGTCCTGCTGGATGTCGACCGGCGAGTGGACCTCCTCGCCGAGGAACCAGAATCCCGTTCCGACCGTCGATTCGTCGGCGCCGGCGGCGTCGAGCCGGGGCGTGGCGACCAGATCCCCCGCCACCTGCTCGACGAGAAACCGGTCGAACGGCAGATCGGCGTTGAAGGCACGCACGACCCAGTCGCGGTAGCGCCAGGCGTTGGGGATCGGGAAGTCGAACTCGTGGCCACGCGTCTCGGCGTAGCGGACGACGTCGAGCCAGTGCCGCGCGAAGCGCTCGCCGAAGTGGGGCGACGCCAGCAGCGTGTCGACATAGTGCTCGAACGCCGCCGGATCGGGGTCGGCACCGACACGCGCCACGTCGGCCGGATCGGGGGGCAGGCCGGTGAGCACCTCGGCGGCGCGGCGGACGAGGGTCTCGCGCGCGGCCTCCGGCGCCGGCCGCAGCCCCGCCTTCTCCAGCCGCGCGAGAATGAACCGGTCGATCTCGCCGCGGCACCAGTCGGGATCGGCCACGGCTGGCGGATCGACGGCAACCGGCGGCTGCCAGCACCAGTGCTCGGCGCGCCGGGCGGCGAGGTCGAACGTGGCGCGCGACGCCTGCTTGCCGTCGTCGGGCCAGGGGAGGCCACGGCGGACCCATTCCTCGAGCGTGGCGATCGCCTCGGCCGGCAGCCGCCCGGCCGGGGGCATCTGCAGGTCGCCGTCGTAGCGCACCGCCTGGATGATCAGGCTGTCGTCGGGCTTCCCGGCGACGGCGATGCCCTCGGCAGAGAGGAAATCGGCCCGCGAGTCGAACGACAGGGCCGCTTCGGGTTTGCCGTCGGCGGCCGAATGACACTCGGCACAGTGCGCGACCAGGAGCGGCCGGACGTTGGTCTCGAAAAACGACCCATCCTCGGCCGACACCGCAGCCGGCGCGGCGGCGACGGCCGCGGAGAACGCCACGCACGCCAGCGGAGTTGCCAGGGCAAGGACCACCCTGGCAACGCTCCGGTCCACCGCGGAACGACTCGCACTCACCACGCTACACCCCTCGTAGGGAGTACATGCCTTGCGACGTTCGGCATCTCCGGCCGAACCGGCCGGTATCACCCCAAAGCAGTCTATCAGCGGGCGATTTGCCATCTTTCCCCAGGACAAGTTGCGAAGGCGTTCGTTGTGCTCCAGTAATGGAGCACATGAGAACCGCTACCGTTCGCGATCTTCGCAATCGCTACCAGAGCCTGCTGCGGTGGCTGCTGGCGCCGGGCTGACGGTTCCGCTCTGACAAGGATCGCGCTGTGCCCCGCCCAGTCGGGCCCCCCCTCGTGTGGTGCGAACCGCCCCACCCACCAGGTCCACCTGGGCTGATTCGCTCCAGGACCGGACCGACGCTCTCCGTTACCTGGGGTGCTCGGCAGACTGTAGACACGCCCTAACACCCTGCTCATCATCGACTTTCGCCCACCTGTCGAAAGTGTGGGGAGGGATGGCGCGAGGGTTGCGCAGCGATTGGCGGGGCAATCTCGTTCGCTCGCGCTATCGACCGTTTTACGACCGTGCGCGCAGCCGGTGAGGAGGCTCCGTGTCGTCGCGCGTCCAGGTGTCTGGACGCCGGGCGGCGGCACCGATTCCTTCCTGAGTCTGCCACGGGAACACGGACGAATCGGTTCGGTTTCGGGGTCTCGCTGCGCATGTGGCGACGCCCTCTCTCGACGTGAAGCGCGCGGAGCGGCGCGCGACGACGCGTCGGGGCGGCTGCGGTCTCACCGCAGTGCCGGGATGCGCAGGCGCGCGGCGCCTGCGCGACCGGCCTGGGTGAAAGCACGCCATCCGCGCCACATCCGATCGCGCCGTGCCATGCCTGCGCACCCTTGCCGGTGGGCTATTGCGGTAGTCGGTTTTGCCGCCGTCGGTCTGCCCCGGCTCCTCGTGTCACCGTTCACATCCCGTTTCCCTGTCCTTGAAAGGCCTGCTCATGCCTTTGCGTCGCCTCGCGCCCTGCTCGAGTTCGCGTGCCTGTGGTCTGGCCGCGCTGATCAGCCTCGCCCTGATGTCGC